>JBCBAO010000191.1:0-5204 GCA_038532405.1 Pseudomonadota bacterium
TCCCCCTCCCCGGGGGGAGGGGTTAGGGGTGGGGGTACGGCGCTCATGGCAAGCGTTCTCCTCCACCAGCATGGATTGGGTGGCATAATAGTGCCCGATGCGTGCCAGTTCAGCCCGGCTTGCAAGGGGCGGGATCACCCGTGTTAGGGCACCGAGCACCGAAGAAATCGCCCTCAAGAGACCGGCGGGTACATGGGTGAAACGCGGCGTCTGACCATAAAGGCCGAAGAGGTAATCGCCTTGCTCCCGCGGTGTGATCGCCGGCCCAGGCCCGCCAATGGGCAAAACCTTATTATGGCGCGAGACATCATCAAGGCAGCCGGTGATATAGGCGGCAAGATCCCCATTGCTGATAGGCTTGCACGCAGTTAATGCGCCGTCCCCAAACAGGAGGTATGGCTTGCCGCGCTTAACCCGGTCAACCTGGCCGGAGAGGGATTTGAAGAATGCGGTCGGGCGAATGATCGAATAGGTCAGACCGGAGGCGATCAGCTTGTTTTCGAAGGCGCGTTTGGCCTTCTGAAAGGCGAGCAAAGGGTGCTGCACGCATATCGCCGAGAGGAGGATAAAGTGAGAAATGAGGGCCTCATTTCCAACCTTGAGGGCCTCAATATGGGCGTCATGGTCAATCGCCCAGGCATCCTTGGCAACGCCTGTGCGCGATGCCATACAGGATATAATCGCATCAAAAGGTTCGCCGCAGAGGCCATCGTTTTTGATTGAGGTCGCCGATAAGACATCGCCGCAACGAATGATGACCCCATTTGGAAGATCTTCAGGGGGCATCGATCTGACAAAACAGACCACATGATGGCCATGCGCCAGCAAGGCCGCCGCGGTGGCGCGGCCGATTGTTCCCGTTGCGCCGAGAAGCAGCACACGCTTTCCAGGAGATGGAACAGACTGATCTTGCGCCGCCATGCTTGCCATAAAAAGCAAAGCGGGGCCGCTTTACAAGCGACCCCGCTCGATTGAGGAAAAGACCGTTGATTAGCCGCGCACGGAGAGGCGTGATTTGCGGCGGCGGCGTTTGGCGAGAATGTTCGGTCGGCCGGTCGGGGCACTGTCGTTCGCTGCTGCCTGGATTTCGGTCACTGTCCCCAGTGTGACGAATGCATTGGTTAGGCTGGCAGCGCTCTCTGCCGGGGGAGCAACACTGTTAGCGAAGTCGGTTTCGCGTGGTTGCGGTGTCATGGTCTTGTTCCTTGGTTCTAATCTGGTTTCTGCAATATCGCCGGCGGTATGTTCCTGTTTCCGTGCCGTCGATAGAGTAGAGGTGGATGTTTCATATTGTTTTTCAATAAGTAATTAATGAAAAACAATAGATAATTTTTAAAAATCAAATAAAACAAGGACTTGGAAGGTATATTTTTGCCTTTGGACAGATTCCTGGCGCTTAAGGGGCCTTCATTCGCTTCGGCAAACTGTCCTGGTCTGCACTGGCTTGGCGCGCCATGGCCCGTCGAACGAGCTTGACGCCACCGGCGATCTGAAGTGCGAGGCCGCGCATGGGCTTGAGCACGGCATTGTCGTTCGAGAAGATACGATCGACCCCGTCCAGAGCGAGCGCCGTTGCATTGGCATCAAAGCGCCGCCAATCTTGATACCGCTCCAGGACTGTCAGGCTCCCAAGGTCCTGGCCCGTTGCGGCCGCATCTTCCAAAACCTCGACCAGGGCAGCGACATCCTTAAAGCCGAGGTTCAAGCCCTGGCCGGCCAGGGGGTTTATGCGCCGCGCCGCATCCCCAACCAGTGCAAGGCGTGGCGCGACCATTGTTTCTGCAATTTGCAGGATCAGCGGGTAGGCATAGGCTGGGCCGTCGATTTGCATTTCACCGGCAAAGTCGGCAAACCGCGCATTCAGCTCCGCATTGATGCTTTGCTCGTCTAGTTCGGCAAGGGTCTCGGCCGCGCCCGTCTTCATATACCAGGCAAGATTCGCGCGATCGCCGGCGAGGGGAAGCGTTGCAAACGGACCTTCAGGTGTAAACAATTGCCGGGCAATGCCGCCATGGGGCCGGGTGAGCGAGACATTCGCGGCGAAAACGGATTTTCCATATTCACGCCCTTCCGTCTCTATACCGGCGGCTGTTCGAACCGGGGAGTGGACCCCATCGCACCCTGCAACGATACGCGCCCTGAGGGTGGATCCATTTTCAAGATGCAGGGCGGCGCAGGCACCGTCCGTATCGAGCCCCTGGAAACGGGATGCTTTTTTCCAGTCTATGTTTGGCGCAGCGTCTAACGCCTCATCGATGGCTTGCTGGAGGCGCGGGGCTTCAACCATATAGCCAAGCGGCGTGTTATCCTGGCGTGGCGCGAGATCCTCGCTTGAAAATAAAGCAGAAGGCAGGCCGAACCAGTGGGTTCCGCCATCGGTTGCTTCCAGCCCATTTAGCGCCACCGCATCGTCGAGCAGTCGCTCGGCGAGGCCGACATGCTGCAATAGGGTCCAACTGCCCCGCACAATGGCGAAATTCCGCCCGTCGCGCCGGGCCGCATCTTTTTCGCTGCGCGCGTCAATAAGAAGAACCGTGAGCCCGGCCTGGCCTGCGGCAAGCGCAAGCGTTCCACCGGCGGGGCCAGCACCGACGATTGCAAGATCGTAGATCATTTGTCCGACTGTTTTATCCATCACAGTCAATTCTATCTCAGCCGGTCGCATCGTCCAGCGCGGCATCTTGGCTTTGATTGGGCGTGTTGAGGTAGCGTACGGCAAATTTCTGAGAAAACCTGACAAAATTATCTGCAAACCGACCCAATCTTTGTTCCCCGTTAAGGCTGTTGGTCGAAAGTGATTTCAAGACTTCTGGATCAACCGAACGGAGATTGCCCATGGCTCGAGCACGCACCCTTGATGAGGTTTCGCTGGCCGAGGAGCGTGCCCGCTCCATAAGTGATCCGGTCTGGCGAATGCTTTCGGGCGCGCTCGCGTTTTCGATTGGCGTTTTTGTTTGCGGCAGTGTCGGATCCTATGCTCCGGCAGACCCGAGCTGGAATGCGGCAACCAGTGGTGACGCCCAAAATCTGTTCGGGGCCGCTGGGGCCGTGTTTGCAGATCTTGCCCGGCAGACCTTCGGATGGTCGGCGTGGACAGCCGGCCTCGCAGCGATGGTCGGCGGTGCCATGCGCACGGTCCTGATTGGCAAGCCAATGGTGTCGCGTTGGTTGCTTGGCTTTCTTTTCGTGCCCTTGTCGGCGGCGTGTTTCGCGGCCTGGCCCGTGCCGGCATCCTGGCCCCTCAGTGCGGGCCTTGGCGGCGTGATCGGGGATGGATTGTTGCATGTGGCTGTTTTTCCTTTCCGTGCCCTCTTATTGCCGGCACCGGAATTCTTGGCTGGGATTGTATTGGGCGTTTCGGCCCTTTGGGCGGCCGGCTCTGCCCTTGGCTTCGGACGCCGTGATGCGCACCTCCTCCAGAGCGCTGCGGCCCGGGAAGGCAAACGGGCTGCGCTCGGGGCGAGGGGGCTTAAGGCGGCCGTTTCGCGCCTCTTCGCGCGGCGGCCTGCTCCCGTGGCGGAGGGCCCTGTCGTGCTGGGCGCTGATGATGAATACACTGCGGAGCAATATTTGCCGGATGACACCGCCTATGATGGTGATGTGCCCGAGGCTCCAATTGCGCCCCCGCCGAATGCAGGCGCGGCGGAGACCGTTCCGGCACCTGGCCCTGTGCGGCGATTGATCCCCATGGGCGGCAGGACACGCCTCCACAAGGGCGGGCGCAGATCCGGCACGCCCTTGCCGTCCATAGATTTGCTTCAGACCCCGCCGGTGCGCAATGGCGCGGTCGACGAAGAAGCCTTGCTTGCCCAAGCGGCCCGCCTGACCGAGGTGTTGAAGGAATTTGGTGTCCGGGGACGGATTATCGAGGTGCGGCCGGGCCCGGTCGTGACCCTTTTCGAACTTGAACCTGCTGCGGGCGTGAAGTCTGCCCGGGTGATCGCCCTCGCCGATGACATTGCCCGGTCAATGAGCGCAACGTCTGCGCGGGTTGCCGTGGTGCCTGGGAAAAACGCCATCGGTATTGAATTGCCGAACGAGAAACGAGAGACCGTGTTTTTCCGCACGCTTCTTTCATCGGATGCTTATCGGAATACCAAGGCGACATTGCCCATGGCGCTCGGTGAGGATATTGGCGGCACGCCAACTGTGGTCGAGCTTGCGAAGATGCCGCACCTGCTGATCGCCGGGACTACAGGGTCCGGTAAGTCCGTCGGTGTGAACGCGATGATCCTGTCGCTGATGTACAAACTGACGCCGGAGCAGTGCCGCTTCATTATGATCGATCCGAAAATGCTCGAACTGTCGATCTATGAGGGCATTCCCCACCTCCTGTCCCCGGTCGTGACGGATCCGAAGAAAGCGGTGAATGCGCTGAAGTGGACGGTGCGCGAAATGGAAAGCCGGTATGAGCTGATGTCCAAGGCGAATGTGCGCAATCTCGCCGGGTTCAATGCCAAGGCGACGGAGTATCGCGAGGCTGGCAAGACGTTGACGCGCAAAGTGCAGACCGGTTTTGATGAACAGGGCAAGCCGATCCATGAGACCGAGACGCTGCCGATCGACTCCATTCCGAACATTGTCGTTGTGATCGATGAAATGGCCGACCTGATGATGGTGGCGGGCAAGGAGATCGAGGGCTGTATCCAGCGTCTGGCGCAGATGGCGCGGGCGGCGGGCATTCACCTTATCACCGCAACACAGCGGCCGTCCGTGGACGTGATCACGGGAACCATCAAAGCGAACTTCCCGACGCGGATTTCCTATATGGTGACAACCAAGATCGACAGCCGGACCATTCTTGGCGAGCAGGGCGCTGAGCAGCTCCTTGGTATGGGAGACCTGCTGTACCAGGCACCCGGCGGCAAGACGAAGCGTCTGCATGGTCCGTTTGTGTCCGATGAGGAAGTGGAAACGGTGGTTGCCTGGCTGAAGGAGCAGGGTGAGCCGAACTACCAGGCCGACATCCTCGATGACCCTGAGGAGGGCGATGCGAGCGCTGTGATGGATGCGATGCTCGGTACATCGACGGGCAATGGCGATGAGGACCTTTATGCCCAGGCCATGGCCGTTGTGCTGCGGGACAAGCGGGCCTCGACCTCCTATCTCCAGCGGCGCTTGAAAATCGGGTACAATCGCGCTGCAACGCTGATTGAACAGTTGGAGGATGAGGGTGTGATCAGCGCCCCGAACCATGCCGGGAA
>JBCBAO010000192.1:0-5198 GCA_038532405.1 Pseudomonadota bacterium
CGACAAGGCGCTGGCCGAGGGTTTGAAACTCGGCAACCTCCCGGGCCCGGACAAGTTTTCGAATAGCGGCCTTGGCGCGCGCCGTGACCGTTAGGGCCTCCCAACCGGCAATTGGAGCGGGCGTGTGGCCGCGAACAATGTCAACGACATCGCCATTTTCGAGTGGACGGCGCAGCGAGCGCGGCTCGCCATTGATTTTAACGCCGACACAGGTCTCACCAATGGCGGTATGGACTGCATAGGCAAAATCGAGCGGCATAGCACCTTGCCGAAGGACAACAAGCCGTCCCTTCGGCGTGAACGCGAACACATGATCCCGATACATCTCCAGCTTGGCGTGCTCGAGGAACTCATCCGGATCGGCGCTGTTCTCGATCAGGTCAGCGAAGGCTTGCAGGGAGGCCTGGGCATCCAAGCCGACCGCCCGGGCAGCCTCCTGGTCGAACCCATAGGAACTGTTTTTATATCCCCAATGGGCGGCGACGCCCCGTTCAGCCGTTTCATGCATCTCCTCGGTGCGGATTTGTAATTCTACAATCCGGTTTCCAGGGCCCCGGACAGTGGAGTGCAAAGACCGGTACCCATTTGGCTTGGGCACAGAAATATAGTCTCGGAACCGTTCCTCGAGACATTCCCATTGCTGGTGGACGGCCCCGAGCATTCGATAGCAATCATTGGTGTTTTGAATAATGACGCGAAAGGCGAAGATATCTGCGACTTGGCGGAAAGAGATCGATTTGCGCTCTAGCTTGCGCCAGATCGAATAAGGCTGCTTGCGCCGCCCCTGCAAACGGCCATCGAGGCCGATCGTCTGCATTAAATCGTGAAGCGCAACACGAACGCGTTCCATATTATCGGCATTCTGTTCGGTCAGGCGATCAAGTTCGTCCAGGATCATTTTCCGCGCAGTTGGATTGATTTGCGCGAAGGACAGATCTTCCATTTCGGACTGAATGTTATAAAGCCCAATTCGCCCGGCAAGCGGAGCATAGAGATCCATAGTCTCGCGGGCGATACGCTCGCGTTTTTCAGCCTTCTTGATGAAATGGAGCGTCCGCATATTGTGCAGCCGGTCGGCAAGCTTCACAAGCAAAACGCGTATGTCCGACGTCGTGGCCAAAATCAGTTTCTGGAAATTCTCAGCCTGCTTGGACGCGTCCGTTCGATACTCGATTTCGCTGAGCTTCGTAACACCGTCAACCAGTCGTGCGACGTCGGGGCCGAAGAGGTCTTCTATCTCATCGAGATTTGCATCGGTATCTTCCACGGTGTCATGCAGGAGGCCGGCGACGATGGTGTTCTCGTCCAGACGCTGTTCTGCGAGCAGCCCGGCAACGGATACAGGGTGAGAAAAATAGGGATCACCGGACGCACGCTTCTGTTCGCCATGCTTGGCGACCGCATAAACATAGGCGGCATTTAAGAGGCGCTCGTCGGCATCCGGATGGTAAGCCTTGACCTTTTCGACCAATTCGAACTGGCGGAGAAACCTGCCCGCTGCAGGGTCCGGCTTGCTCGCGGCGAGCCCGGTCCCTACGCGTGCGGCGTCTCCGTCCATGGGAAGTAGATCCTAGTAGCGGTCGTCCCGGCCGGCTTCAAGCTCCACCTGATAGGCACGCAGAACGTCCTCTTCAGATGCGACGGGCGGTGCAACCAAGGCGCGCTCATCTTCTTCACGCTCAGCTTCTTCCGATGGGCGCACCTCCTGGAGATTAGACACGAGCGCTTCTTTGACCACCTTTAGATCCACGGATTTTTCGGCGATCTCCCGCAATGATACAACCGGATCCTTATCCCGGTCCCGATCGACTGTAAGGGGGGAACCCTCACGAATCATACGGGCGCGATGGGCCGCCATAAGAACAAGCTGAAAGCGGTTTGGAATCTGCTCAACACAGTCTTCAACAGTGACGCGGGCCATATTATTCTCCTATCGGACCCACCTCTATAGTCCCGCTGATGCTGCACCGCAACCCACACATTGCGTAAACTCAGGCATGTGTTTATCGAGGACCCAATGCCGAGGACGAATCTCCATGACCCTTGCTGAACCGGCCGCGACTTGTCCGCTTTGCCCACGCCTTGTGGACTTTAGAGAGGCGACCGCAAAAGCCGAGCCCGAGTGGTTTAATGGTGCTGTGCCGTCTTTCGGTGCCGAGACTGCAAAACTGCTCATTGTCGGCCTTGCCCCGGGGCTGCGCGGGGCAAACCGAACGGGGCGCCCCTTTACAGGCGATTGGGCCGGGGATCTGCTCTATGCGACGATCGACAAGTTTGGTTTTTCAACGGGGACCTATGATGCGCGCCCAGACGATGGCCTTACGCTGAAAGACACGATGATTACCAATGCCGTTCGGTGTGTACCGCCACAAAACAAACCCATCGGCGCGGAAATCAATTCGTGCCGTCCATTCTTACGGGCACGCATAGATGCCCTGCCCAATCTGAAGACGGTTGTGACCCTCGGCAAGATATCCCACGATTCCACCGTCCGCGCCCTCGGCTTGCGCCTGAAGGATTACCCATTCGGCCATAGCGTATCTTATGAGGTAAGCTTGGAGGGTCGGCCCCTTACCCTGATCGCCAGCTATCATTGCTCGCGTTACAATACAAACACGCGTCGCCTGACCCCGGAGATGTTTGAAGCGGTTTTTGCAAAGGCCCGCCAATCCGTAGATGCTTGACCATTTTAACGGGACACGTGTTCCCGCAGGGCCTCATAAAGGGCGAGATCCGGCGCGCAAAGCGCCTCAATCCGATCCCTCAAAGGCTGGGTGAGTTCAGCGTCACGTTCCGCCATGGAGGCCGGATTGCGGTTTAGCGCCTCGGTTTCCAAAGGAACGCCAAAACGCTTTTGAAAAGCTTGCCCAAAGGCATCCATATCTTCCAGGAAACCGACGAGCGTAAAGCGCTTTAAAACAGCGATGGCTTGCTGAATGGTCTGCTCGTCTTCCGCCCCCTCGAATTGTCCGCCGGTGCAGAAACTAACGAATAGTTTTCCATTCTTCGCCGCATCCGCTGTATCGAGATAGTCCGCAAGCCCAAGGTCCGTTCCGAAATGATCCCGGTTTTCAGCCCGATGCCGATTGAAAAAGTAATTCGAGAGCCATCGATCAACGGGATGTCGAAGAAGCGTGACAAAGGCCCAATCGTCCGCAACGGACGCCATCATTTCAGGATCGACCGGCCAGTGCCCGGATACAAAACGAGGCCTATCCGTTCGCGCCAATTCATAGGCTAGCAAATCGCGCCTATAAGGCAAAAGATCGCGGGATAAATGGGCAGCTGCCTGTCCCGACGCCGTCGGGTCTAGATAACTCACTTTCGGTTCCGGATAATACCGTGCAATCGCCTGATGTAGCGAAGTACCACCGCATTTGGGCATATGGATATAAGCGACCGACGTATCGAGGCGCGTCTCCAAACGACGCGCAGCCGCAAGCAAAAACTGGCCAGACCGGCGAAGGAGTGTCTTAGCAGGCATGCAGCATGTCCTTAATCCACTAAAGACGTCTGCTTTCGGGAATGCATCTTGGATGCCAAGATCTTCTCTAGCCTTCGCCGAGAAGTGCCCGCACATGGTCTTCTAAGCCATGTTGGCGCAGGCGTTTGGTCCGCTCAACCAACAAAATCCGCCGCAGCCTCGAATAAGCTTCCTCAAGATTATCATTAATGATGCAGTAGTCGTACCTGCGCCAGTGCCGGATCTCGGCTTTCGCGTCTTGCATCCGCCTCGCGACAATTTCCGGCGTTGATCCCTGGCGTGCGGACAGCCGGGCTTCAAGGGCTTCAATACTTGGTGGGAGCACAAAAACTGATACGCAATCGTTTGGGACCTGGTCATGCAGGGCATCGGCCCCCTGCCAATCGACGTCGAAGATAACATCCAAACCCTGGCGCAGCTTGTGCTCCGTATCGGCGCGCGGCGTGCCGTAATAATGGTCAAAGACCTTTGCCCATTCCAGAAAAGCACGATCCTCGATCATGTCACGAAACGCGCTGTTTGAGCGGAAATGGTAGTCGATGCCATCTGTCTCCGTTGGGCGCGGCGCGCGTGTCGTCGTGGAAACAGATAATGCGACGTCTTCGAACTCTTTCATCAACATCCGCGCCAGGGTCGTTTTGCCAGCACCGGACGGGCTGGAAATGACCAGCATCAGCCCTCGGCGGATCTCACCATCTGCTTTCGCCCCCTTATTCGACATTTGCAGCTTGCTCCTTGAACTGATCGATCAATGCTTTGAGACCAAGACCGGCATTCGTCAAATCGAGGCTTGCAGATTTCGCGCAAAGTGTATTGGCCTCTCGATTGAGTTCCTGGGCAAGAAAATCAAGCTTGCGTCCAACCGGACTGCCAGCGGCAAGGTGCGTGCGCGCCGTTTCTATGTGAGCCATTAGTCGGTCGAATTCCTCGCGCACATCTGCTTTTGCTGCTGCCAGTGCAGCCTCCGCAGCAAGCCGGTCAGCGTCAATCGCAAGATCGCCGGCAAGGTCGGCAAGTTTTGCCTCAAGCCTGGTTTTCAAGAGGCGAGGTTGCTCGTCGCCCGCTTCCCGTGCGCGGTCCAGAATCTCCAACATCTGATCCAGACATGCGTCGAGCACACGCTTCAAAGCTGCGCCTTCGGTGCGCCGCGCGTCGGCCAGGTCATCAAGTGCCAGATCAACCGAGGCAAGTATGCCCTTCACCGCAGCCTCGTTGTTAGAAAGCTCCCGTAGGCCAGCGCTTGAACGCCCCCCCAAGTCGAGCACACCGGGCACGGCGAGAAGCGCTGCGAAAGCGGGGCCAGCAGGTGCCTCGCCCATACGGTCTTCGTATGCATCCGCCAAGGCCTGAATTGCAGACTGGTTGATTCCAGCGTTTGCATCACCTGTCAGCTCAATTCGCACCCCAATTTGCAAATTGCCGCGTTTGAAGCGAGCTGCTGCCTTGGTTTTTATTGCACGCTCAAGGGCGTCAAACCCTGGCGGCGTCGCAACGCGAACATCCAGACCCCGCCCATTTACGGCCTTGGCTTCGACGATCCAATTGCCCCAATCAGCTTCCCCGTCCCCACGACCAAAACCGGTCATCCCAAATATATGCCCCATCAGTTCGCCCGTTCCGCCGCGATCCGCTCGCGCTCCAAACGCCGATAGGCCGCGACATTTCGATTATGTTCGGCCAAGGTCTTCGCAAAAGCGTGGCCTCCGGTTCCATC
>JBCBAO010000193.1:0-5191 GCA_038532405.1 Pseudomonadota bacterium
GCCGCCCGAACAATTTTCCCCGCACGACTTCCTGAAGGATCTGATTGTCCATAGTCAGATCAGAGACAGCCCGCCGCAGCCGAGCATTCTCTTTCTCTATCTCCTTCATCCGCTTGGCCTGACAAACTTGCAGCCCGCCATACTCCTTGCGCCAGCGATAATAGGTCTGTTCCGTCACGCCTATTGACCGAACAGCCTGCGCGGCAGTCTCACCCTGGCTCAGGCGAACCTCAATCTCACGCAGCTTCGCTATGATCTCTTCGGGTCTGGCTCTCTTGCCCATGAATGTGCTCCATAAATGAAGCCGGGACTAACTCAAACTTTGGACCACTTTGGCTGGGGCAGACCAATCATCTGATGTACAAAATTTCCCCAATAGAATAGAAACGGTAGGGTGAATACCGATAGCGTAAAAAAGTCCAACCACCCTTTTTTCATGAATGCTATCGAAGAAATCTTTAATATCGATATTTATGAGATACCTACGCCCGAGGTGTTGTTCCGCGTTGCTTTTGTGTCCTTTCCCTTTGGTGAACCCATGGACTGCGCGTCGAGGCACATATATTTGCTGTAGCAAAAGCAAGATTCTTCTTTGTATATACTTCAGCCGGTCATCTGGAAGCCGTAGTCTTCTTTGCTTACCTGATCTCCTCTGAATTGTCGCTGTTCTATACGAAGTTCTCGCGTTGAAAAATAAGTATCTAGCTTCAGGCCATTGAATACCTAAATGGTTCAAAAATGCTTCTGGCGAACACAATTCCTCGGGCAACTTTTTCACCGTTGCGGCACCCCATTCTTCAACAATAGGTATACAGGTAAAGGCATTTAGGTGTTTTTGATGCCTGCACCTTTACTCACGTTGCGCTTGACTCAACGCGTTAAGCAAAGGGATGCCGCAACTTGTTTATCATCAATTTTACGGTGAAAAGTGTCAATCCTGAGATTCGCTTGTCTCTTAGGTTTGAGTTTCAAGGCCTCATATAGAGTGCTGCGATTCTCTTCGCAGACATTCGGAGGATAGAATTCGATCACCGTTGTTGATCAATATCGTTAGATCTACGCTTATTGATCTCAATGGGATCGCTCTCGAAGCAAGCTAAATTCTAATGTGGGAACGTATGTTGGTACAAAAATTGGCGAGTTCAAAAAATATTATAAAAAACAATGATTTTTATCAAGAGAGTGGTGGAGGGGACAGGATTCGAACCTGTGTACGCTATGCGGGCAGATTTACAGTCTGCTGCCTTTAACCACTCGGCCACCCCTCCAGGGTTGCCATTTGCGGGCGGGATTTGACGCCGCCATGTTCCAGTGCCTAAAGGGCGTTATCGGACCTTCCGAAGCAGGTGGAGCGCGTCTTATAGTGACCAAGCAAAAAGGGCGCAAGCGTCGAGATGAGGATCGGGGTGCCTTGCCCGATCATGGGCGTACAAAATCGACCGATGGACCCGTTTGGATCTGGGGCAGCCATGCCGTGATGGCGGCCCTTGCAAACCCCAAGCGCAGCCCACTTCGCCTCCTGGCCACGAAGAATGCCGTTCGGCGCCTCGGCCTTGACACGGCCGAACTGGTTGCCCCGCAGGATATTGATGCATGCTTGCCCAAGGGCGCGGTTCACCAGGGCGTCGCGCTTCTGGCGCATCCTCTGGCGGTCTGGTCCCTCGCCGATCTTATCGCGGCGGGCCCCAAGCGCCTCGTTGTCCTCGACCAGGTTTCCGATCCGCAGAACCTTGGAGCTGTGTTTCGATCAGCAGCGGCATTTGGGGTCGAGGGGGTCGTCCTGCAAACCCGCCACACGCCGCCAATTACAGGAACGGTTGCCAAATCCGCCGCTGGTGCCGTGGAAACCGTGCCCGAATGCCGGGTTGTGAATGTGGCCCGCGCCATCGATGACCTCGGTGATGCCGGGTATACAACGATTGGGCTCGCCGGCGCAGCGACGAAGCCTCTGGTCTCTGCGCTTGGCGAGGACACGTCAATCGTCTTCGTCCTTGGGGCTGAGGGGGCGGGCCTGCGCCCTGCCGTCGCCAAGGCCTGCGCGACATTGGCCAAAATCCCTATTGCGCCGGGAATGGAGAGTTTAAATTTGTCCAACGCAGCCGCGATCTGCTTCTACGAGGCCGCCCGCGGTCGCATTTGCTGATCGGATATGCTCTGATAGATTTCAATGGCTTGGTGATTGTGTGAGGGGAGAACCGTATGATCCGCCTGATATCTGCATTGCTTTTGATCATTGGCATATTCGCGGCCGCTTATGGCGGCGTGCAGCTTTATAAGCCCGGCTCGCTGGAGGGCGAGGAACCGCCGCTGAGACTCTCGGTGCCCGTGCCTGTCCAACCAGAGCAGGAGCGGCCATCCGCGCCGATCTCATCGGCTGAGCCTTCGCCGGAAATCGCGCCATCCATCGTCGGTGCAACGCCACGCTCATCGTCAGCCCGCTCATCCGGTACGCGGCCTTTGCAAGACGGCATCGCTGCGCCCGAACCAAATTTCGGCGCATCATCCGCCCGGGTGGCGGCGCAGGAGCCCAGCTTGATGGATCGACTGGAAACTGTTCCGATCGCCTATGAAACACCGCCCCTCGCAAGCTTTGGACGTGCGTTCGACGTTACTTTATCGATCGATGGAACGGGCGATACCTCGGCCATATCGGGATTGCCGGGTGTGGGGCAGGTTACCGAAGCAGAGGCGCGCGTCTCTGACCGGGTCAAGGCAACTTTGATCGGATCTGCCTTCACCATTGAGGGGCAATCACCGGAGACACAGCTCCTATCTCCTGAAACCGAAAATGTGTGGCGCTGGCGAGCAACGCCGAATGAGGGCGGCGAGCACCCACTGATTATTGAAATTTTTGCGCTGGATGGCGATGAGGCCCTGCCTGTTCGCACGTTCAGCGACACCGTTGTGGTGGAAGTTTCACGCCTTGATCAAGCGATCACGCTTGCCAATGCGGCCAATCCGATTGTGATGGTGCTCGGCGGTATCGGATCCGCATTGGCTGGTCTGTTTGGTGTGGTTCGCTTTTTCAAGCCCGGCTGATAATCAAGCCCTGGCTGCTGTTTCCAATGCAGCATCCACCAGCAAGTAGGCGGATAAACGCGGCGATGCATTGCGCCTGGATCCGCTCGTATCGGCGAGGGCTTTCAGGGCCTCGTCTTCCTCCGCCATAACGAAGTTCCGGGCTAGGCGCATCAATTCGTCATCTTTGCGCAGGCGGATGGCGACCCGGTCGACTTCATTTCCCGCAGCGTCGCGGATGGCGTGGCGGCGGGCTTTGTCATCCTTCCGAGCAGCCGCAGCGATGCGGCGCTTGTCCTTAGGCCGGAAAGCCGTTGGTAAGGGTATGCCGGAGCCCTGCAGGCGATTGATGAGAACCTCGGCGGTTTCCTCCCGCGGGAGGTCCTTACGCGGTGCCGATGAGACCTCGACGGCGGCCGTTTCATCAATATCAGCGAGCAGGTTACGCCACTCTGTATCGCCATCGGCAGATGACGCACCATTACCATTGCTGGACCGCTTTTTACGCTGGGCCGGCGCAACCTCTTCCGGCGTATTCAGAATGATCGGGGCATCTGTCCGGTCCCGCAAGACGATCTCATCCGGATTGGCGGCTTGGCTCGTCTCTTGGGGCCCGTCAAACAGATCGGCATCTCCAGCCGTTGGCGCGCTTGGCGGTGGAAGCGGAGGTTTATCTGTTGAACGTCCTCGAAGGGAAGGTGAACGATCCAATGTCGGCTTGGAATGGTCTGCGTTGCCGTTCACGGCCGTTTTGGCTGATCCGGTTGCCAATGAGGTTCCATTTGCCATCCCGCGCTCGCCTAGCTCGCGTCTGGCGATGTCGCCGGCAGATGTCGCGGCTTGTCCAGCGGCCAGGCTAGCTTCGCGCAGTTCAGCCAGGGTGTGTGCCGCATCCTCTTGGACTTTCCTTGTGGTCTGGGCGATTTCGGCGTTTGCTCGGCGGGCTCCGTCAAGCGCAGCAGAGACGGCATCTTTCAGGGCATTGCCGGTCGTGGTTGCGGCATCCACGGCCATAGCGCTCGCCCGTTCGGCCATTTCCACAGTCTTTTGGGATTGTCCAAGCTTGTCCTCAATCCGTGCGACCGAAAGGTTCAAGGCTTCTGTTCGGCTCGCGGCATCTTTTGCCACAGCCTCAAGGTCACTCAGCCTGACGGCCAGTGTGCTGCCGGCATGCTTCAACTGGTGTAACCGTTTCTCCAGGGCCACGTCGGCGGCTCCTACCTCTTCGCCCGCCTGCTTTGCCGCTGTGGCCATAGCCTGTGCCTGTCGAGGGATGGCCTCTGTCATCGTTTCGGTTTGGGCTTGCAGGCTCTTTGCTAGATCCTGGAGTGCCAGCCGTTCATTGGTCAAACGCTGCGTTAAGTCCCGCGCATTGTCAGCCATGGCATAGGTTACGGATTCTGCGCGCAATCGCTCTTCTGAGAGAGCCGTCGTCATCTCGGTCAATGATGCGAGGGCTTCGGCGACTAGCGTATTGATCGCATCTGTGCTTTTGCGTGTTTCGGCAGCGAGGGTCGCAATGCCTGTTTCGGCCGTCTGCGCTGGGGCAAGAAGTTCATCTGCGGCTGCGAGTATGATTGCGTTTGCCGCACTTGTCCGCCGGCTTTGGCGGGCCATAAGACCAGCGGTCACCATCATCAGGCCTGGCAAGAGAACCATGATCCCGACGGCTGTGACCAATGCAACCGGTTGCTGGCCAAGCGCCTCGACACCGACCAATCCGACCAAGCCGCCGACGCCAGCCCCCCACCAAAGCAGAGCGAGGGCAAAGCCGATCCAGGCCATCCATTGGCCGGTGCGATTTGCAGCTGCGAGATTGGCGGCGTTGTTGCCGGCCTCGTTGGAGGTGCGATCAGTCATCGACTGCTCCATCATACGGGGTCGCGGATGAACGTATCCCTGTCGTTGTTGGGCAGACCTTGCTCAAAATCGTCGAATCAGAAACGCAGGGATTCTGAGGGTGATGATGGCGACGGCGCATCATTCTGGTCGTCCGACGGCGCATGTTCAAGGCCGACCCAGGCCAGGACTGTTGCGATAATGATGTTTCTAACGGCAATGACAAATCCAAGCATAACCCGTGCCCGCTCTCCATTTAATCTGTGTTAGAATATGCCAGATCGGTCGTCCGGACAATCCGTCGCAGACAGACTTATTCATCTGCAAAGGTTTA
>JBCBAO010000194.1:0-5158 GCA_038532405.1 Pseudomonadota bacterium
CCGCGATTTCCGGCTGGGCTCCTTTTTCTACCTGTGACTCCAATCCCACCTGGCGCGCCTCGGCTATGTCCAGAAGATTGTGGTAGACCAACAGTTCCCTGCCGGCACCGATCCAGCGCCAATAGGCGTTCAAGGCTTTTTGTTGAACACCTATTTGGGTCAGCGTGACATCAAGGCCAGACTGGCGAAACGCCAGTCTCGTATCTTCTGTCCGGAACCGGCGCTGGTCGATGGTTCGATCACGCAGCAGGGAAAAGATCGCCCCAACTTTGAGTTCGCCGCCAGTATTGGTGAAGTTGATGTCTTCATAGATCGGAAACGTGCCATCGGAGATGCGATACCCGCCATAGACGGTCGCGCCGAGGGGGCGAAGGTTTTGGCGCACCTCGGTGTTGACGACGCCGCCAGTCCAAAAGCCGCTGACCCGGTCAAATCCGTCTGCATTGAAAACAAGATCGAATGCGCCATCGGCGGCGATCCTGTCGCCAGCCGCAGCGTTTTGCCGGGCAAGGCTTTCCAAAATATCCGGAAACCGCGTCGCAGAGCTTTCTAGGATATCTCCGGGCATCAGAGCCGAGACCAGGGGAGGCGGGCTCGGCGGTGTCTCCTCCTGGGCGTCTGCCAGACTGATCGCACCAAAAGATAACCAGGCCGCCATCAGAAAGATGATGGTCAACACGCGTGCAGTCATGTGGTTGCCCCCGGCGGCGGCGTTTCCGACTGGGACAAGACGGGCGGAAAGTTATTGAGCTGGCGCCAGAGTTCATAGCCGACGGGAACGGTTTCCAGCAGGATCCAGGACCGAACCGTTGATCCGTAACGGACATAGCGTTCATCCGGCCAGGGGTTTGCGTCGTCTGGGTCTTCTGAAATCAGGACACGAAAACGTCCATTCGGCTGCGCGGACGGATCGACCGCTGTGACGATGCCGCCAAACGTGCCAACGGCCACCGATGGCCAGCCACTGAACTGAACGGCGGGCCACCCTTCGAACTGTATGCGTGCCTGTGCACCTGCTTCAACCAGGGCAATATCCCGCCCGTCTACAAATATCTCGACCACACGGACCTGATTTTCAGGTACGAATGTCGCAAGAATATCGCCGGCATTCACGAAGGTGGCAGCGTCTCCGCCATTTATGCTTAGAATAACCCCATCTCTTGGTGCGCTTACAGTTTGGACCGATTGCCTGGACAGGTTCACATCCACGCGGTTGAGATTGGCCGCCGCTTCCGCCATGCGCCCGCGAAACTCCTCTACGCGGATCTGGGCCTGTTCAAAGTCCCGCCGGGCGGCAAGTCCTTCTTCGAACAACTCCCGCATACGATCCAGGTCCAGCTGGGCGGTTGCCAGGCCTGATCGGGCCGCGCGCAACTGTACTTCGACCTGGCCGCGTTCTGCTTCCAAACGTTCGATCAGTTGGGGATCATTGTCGACGATGCGAGCAATCGGATCCCCCTCTTTAACCAGGCTGCCGTCGCGCACGAACCATTCATCTATGCGTCCCGACACAAAGGCGTTGATATCCTGCTGACGATCATTCGGGTTGAGCGCTGTGACGACGCCCGCACCTGCGGTCGTCTGTACCCATGGAGCATAGACGAGAAACAGGCCTAGCCCCAAGGCCGCAAGGCCAATCAACACTGATACAATCCGAATAATACGCGGTGTGCGAACGCTTGCGAGGGCTGTGAAATGCCCGATATGCTGTTCTCTGAACGGCATGCCTTAGGCCTCCTTCACGGTGGGCTCGGCAGGTCCCTCTATCAACAATGGCCGTGCCGTTGGTGCCGGTCCGCGGTGCCCGTTTGCAGCCTCGGCGAAGGCTTCGAAGCTCGGATAGAAACGCTGTTCGGTGCTGTCGAGGAAAAGATAAGTATCGAAGCCCAGGTCGACTTGGCGATTAGAGAAATAAATGACCGTTGTTTCTGCCTGGTCCCGCAGCACAGCAATGGCGGCGGACAGATCATCCTCCGGGAGAAGATCAAAAAGCTGATTCAACACCAGAACCCGGGGCTCTGCCACCAAGGCTGCGGCAAGTTTTAGTTGCAGGACTTCGGCATTCGACAGCGGCCAACCGGTGGAAGCAAGGTGTGTATCGAGCCCATCTTTCAGACTTGCAACAACATGGGCAAGACCAACAGTTTCAAGGGCCTGCATTGTGGCCTGGGCAGCGTTGCCTTCTGTGGACAGGTTGAGGTAATCGCGGATCGTCATGCCGATCACGGTCGACCTGTCGATAACATAAATGCTTTGCCGTAGCAGGTGGACATCTAGGTCTAACAGGTCAACGCCGCCAAGCGTCACATATCCGCCCTTTGGCAGGGTATGGCGTTTTAGCAGGTTGGTGAATAGCCGCTGGACGCCATGGTGACTGGAGCTTGCCATGACAGCTGCACCGCTCGGGATTTCAAGGTGAAGGTGGGCCGGTTGGTGGCGAGCTTCGCCTTTGACCTGGTGAAAGGCCAAGGTGTGGTCGTGGCGCACGACTGGGTCATCACCCGATGGTTCTTCTTGTTCTACCGCGTAGAACAGGGACAGCTCTTCTGCTGCGGCGCAGAGATCATAAAAATAAGTCAGATATGTACCGAGCTGGGATACGCCGAAGAACGCAACCGACAGAACGAGCTCTGCGGCAACCAATTGGCCAAGCGTAAGCTGTCCCTGGATGACCAACCACCCTCCAAGGCCAAGCAAGATCGCACTGGCCGCGGCATACAAGGTCAGAAATGACAGGGTCTGGGCGAAATGGCGACGGAAATGTTTCCGGTGTTCCTGGATATAGGTGCAGGTTTGGTCGTCGGTCCGATCGAGGGCGTAATCAATACGTTTCTGGGACTTAAAGAAGCCATCAGATGCGGCAAGGCTTTCCAGCCATTCGGCGGTTGCATGTTTGGCGTGGGAGAGGTCGATGGCGCTGCGGATCGCACTTGCGCCCCAGATCAGCCAGATAATCCAAATTAATGCAACGAGCACGAGATTGAAAACGAGGAATAGGGGGTGATAGAGCGACACCAAAACGAAGCCCACACCCGCCTGTAAGATGACTGTAAAACCGCCGATAAACAGCACCGGCATGGATTTCTGCACCACCACAATATCGAAGTAGCGGTTGAAAAGTGCGCTTCGGCTGGTGTCCGAGAAAAACGGGTTTTGGGCGTAGATTGAGCGAAGGGCAATTTCTGCCACCATGCGGGCATAAAAGCGCCGTCCAAATAGCTCCATAAGGTGGACCCGAAGCGCGTTAAGTAGCCCCGAGATCATAAGCAATCCAAACAAGGTCGCTGACAGCAAGATAAGCGGGGCGGTCAAAGCCGTATTCGCAACCGTGTTTATCAGCATTTGGACGGAGATTGGGGTGGCGAGAGATAAAAGGCTGATGCCAACGCCGTAGATTATGGCCAGCCAATAGAAACTTGCTTCCGGCGCAAGGATGCGGAAGAAAAATCCAAAAAACTGGCCCATTGTCAGTTTTGGGGGAGAAGATGTGGAACTGGCCATTTAAACCGCCATTCTACTTGAGTGTCAGGGACTGACTTGTGTTCCAAAACAGAAAACGGCCAGTTCGTCTTTCAGGTTAGCGCTTCAGCCCAATACGCCGCAGATCCATTATCGGGGTCTTTTCTTAGACATATCGAGGCTTTCCGGATCGATTTGGGCCCCTTTCGAGTGGCTCGACAAAACAGTGCTGCGGTCGCCATGGACGACTGAAGCCCGCCTGATATTGACCTTGCGTTTTATAATTCAAATCGTAAAGATGTTATATATAGATAGTTTTAGGCTATGGTATGAGACCGACACTCCGCCAGTTGCAATATCTTGTCGCCATTGCAGATACAGGCCGCTTCGGCGACGCCGCCAAACGCTTGCATGTTAGTCAACCAAGTCTGTCTGCACAGATCGCGGAAATGGAAACCGAACTCGGGATCGTACTGATGGAACGCGGGCGGAAAGGGGCAATCTTAACACCTCTTGGCGAGGAAATTTCAAGCCGAGCGCGGCTGGTTCTGCGAGAAGTGGAGGACCTGAAGGCCCTTGCCCGACAATCGCTAGGCGGATTGACGGGCCGGTTGCGGCTCGGTGTTTTGCCTTCGGTCGGGCCCTATCTTTTGCCAAGCGCCACCAAACGCCTTCACGCACAACACCCCGATCTGCGGATCGCCGTTCGGGAGGAAAAAACAGTTGATCTGGAGGAGCATTTGGCTGCCGGCATGTTCGATATGATTATCTCAACGGCGGAAGATCACGGCGGCCATGCATCGGTCAAACTGTTCCAGGAGCAATTGTGGGTTTGTGCCGCCCCAGACGATGTGCTCGCCCAATCCCAAGACGCTGTGTCCCTATTCGACTTGAAGGGCCGCACGGTTTTGACTTTGGGGCCTGGCCACCGGTTCAGCGAATTGGTGTCGCAGATTGCGCGTCAAGCGGGAGCAAAGGTCAGCGAAACATATCAGGGGACCAGCCTTGATGCTACTCGGCAGATGGCCATGATGGGAGCCGGAATCGCAATTCTTCCAAGCCTTTATGTTAGGCTGGAAGCCCAGCGGGACCGTGACATCGCGCTTCGACCGATTGCCCATAAACTCGCCAATCGCGAGATCTCGCTGATTTGGCGCGCCCGCTCGCCATTGGCTGAGCGTTTCGAGGCGATCGCCGACGTCCTCGGGCAAACGGCAGCCGACCTCCTGGCACCTGCTGATTT
The DNA here is from genome assembly GCA_038532405.1 of Pseudomonadota bacterium. Taxonomy (GTDB): domain Bacteria; phylum Pseudomonadota; class Alphaproteobacteria; order Caulobacterales; family Hyphomonadaceae; genus CALLCD01. The sequence continues at coordinate 4,703 of JBCBAO010000194.1, forward strand.
GCCAACGCTCTAACTCGATCTTGCCTTCAAAAAAGCGACCTCTGTGCGTAGCTGTCTGATTTCTTCCACATATGGAGCGAGGGTTTCTGCCAATTCTTCGGTTGTGTATCGGGGTGTAATGAATTGCGGGCAATTCCAATCGAAAGCATCGACATCGATCATAAACAGGCGTTCGACTTTGCCTTGGTCCGGTACAGCCAGTTTTGCTGCCAAATCCGGAGCATCGCTCGCCAATTTCACTTGTGCCCGTCCGAGCAGTTTCAGGCGTGCGGTGTTGGGATAGTCCATCAGAAAAAGCGATACGCGCGGATCGGAGAGAACATTGCCCGTCGACACATATTGCCGGTTGCCCCGATAGTCTGCGAATCCAAGTCGTGTCGGTGACAGAACTTTGAGAAACCCGGCGGGGCCGCCCCTGTGCTGCATATACGGCCAACCCGTCTCCGAAACCGAAGC
>JBCBAO010000195.1:0-5015 GCA_038532405.1 Pseudomonadota bacterium
TCGCGGATCTCCCGCATCAGGCGTTTCGCCGTCAGGTCGGGGAAGGCCGCCAGACGCGCGCGCAGGTAGTCCGCGAACGGTTCGATGATGCGGTCCCGAGGGGTGCGGGGCGAATACGCCGGCGGCTCCAGGCCGCTCTCCAGATACTTCCTCACGGTCTTCCGATCGAGCCCGGTCAGGCGCGCGATCGCGCTCACCCCCAGCCCCTGCCTTTTCAAATCATGGATCACTACGATCTCCCTCAGCGTCACCAACTCGATGCCTCGTTCCTTCACTGCGAGGCTCGAGCCTAGCGGCCCGCGTCCACATCGATTTTCGAATAAATGAAGTTCGAAAATCGCCCTGGACGCTCCCAACTGGGGAAATTTCAAACGGCGCTTTCGGGGAGATTACATCCGGCGCTTACACGATGCACCCTCAGGGGCTCTCATGGCTGCAGAGTAGGGGAGGGCACGAGGCAGGGGCCGCCAGGGCGGCCTCTGCAATCCTAGAGCTGATGTGCGGGCAGGAGGACGTGTCGGAGATAGCCCGCGGGTTGTCCCGAAGCAGTCACACGATCAGGGGGCGGCGAACTCAACCACAGAGCCCAGATCGGACTTTTTGCTTCGAAGCGTACTGCATCTGCCAAGGTTGAGGACCTATGCCCGCCGTTCGGCCATGTTGCGCGGCAGAAGAAAGAGCAGCCCTTCGCCGCGGTCGCGAGCTTTATATAACGAGCGAAGCTCAGGGAGCGGACGAAGCTGCCTTTCGTGTCTCCAATTTGAAGGTCCGCTCAGACTTGCGCGGGGTTAGCTTATCCATCACTGATAGTCTCAAGTAGTTGGAGGACATCGATGAAAGTCGTAACTCTCGCACTGTCGGCATCCTTGTTGGCCTGCCCGCTGTTTGCAGAGGGACAGTCTCATGAGTACCTTGCAGACGCTCTCACCGGTAATCTCCATGTTGTCGTGGCGTCGCGCAATGGCGTCGGAGACATCGAAGTCGAAAGTGCAACAGAAATCGCCGCTCAGGGCGTTGATGAGATCGTCGATATAGGTTCGATAACAAAGACGGTTACAGCGGTGGCCATTCTCCATCTCATCGAAGACCAAGGTCTGACGCTTGAGACGACATTGACCGAGTTGCTGCCTGACGTTCCTCAAGACAAAGCACAAATTACTTTGCATCAGCTGCTGACGCACACGTCGGGCATTGTGGAATCCACCGGCGATGATGGCGAAGCCTTGTCTCGCTCGGAATTCCTCGAACGCGTGTTTGAGGCCCCTTTGGACGCCTCACCGGGCATGTTCTATTCCTACTCTAATGCAGGCTATTCCGTCTTGGCGGCAATCATAGAAGTTCAGAGCGGTCTTGAGTATGAAGACTATTTGATTGATCACGTCATTCCGGAAGGGTCCTCCGCAATTGGTTACGCGCGGGCCTATGAGGCGGAAAGAGCGATTACGAGCGACAGAAGCTGGCTGACAGGCTTTCAGAGGCGCGCTGTAGCAGATGCCAGTTGGGGCGCGCCCGAGCCGGGTTGGAATCTGATTGGCAATGGTGGACTTGTGACAACGGCTGAGGGTTTTCTTGCATTCTGGGCCGCTTTTCTTGACGGTGACATTGTTGATGCTGCCCTGGTAGAAACAGCGACCACGCCGCATGTCGACGAGGGTTCCGGAGATACATTCTATGGGTACGGGATGGTCGTTGAGCCTCACGATGACGGAACACAATTGCTCTGGCACGATGGCGGCAACGATATTTTCTCAGCGGAATGGCGTCACCTGACCGGGGCAGATGTCACCTTCTTTTCAGCGGGACGTGGCGAAGCGGCTTTCGACGCGATGTCGAAGATCCTGGCCAGCGCAGAGAATTGAGAGTTGCTCAGATAGATCGCCAATCTTGGGAGTTGGCACCCCGAGAGCAGACGTTCGCGCACCGCGCAGCATCTTTCACTTTGGGCTCATCGCGGACACGCCGCAGTGGCGAAAGGCCGGTTAGCGCACATGTACGCATGCCAGGTTGGCTATCCTTCTGACCTGTCGCAACCTCCCGGACCTCGTTGCCGTTCGAGGTTTTGAAGCGGACCTAACCGCAACCACGGCTTTAGGTCGGCACAGAGCCCAATTTTACAGGATGCTGCACTCTGCACCAACGTCCGCTCCTTCGGCCTCGGCCAAAAACGTGACAAAGTCAAAGGCAGTTTTGCCAAGGGTTTGTGGCACAAGAATTTTCAACGAGTCCGGCGTCATCAACGCCTGTGCCAAAAACGACCGTCTTTGGCACATAGGTTCTGTCAGGGGGTTTGTGTCCGGTGTGCCGACCAAGTGTGAATTTGCTGTAAATTAACAAACGTCCAGCTCCGCTAGGCCATACCACAGATCAGCACGTCGGCTTCAACGGACGGACACACTGTCATCTACGCCAATTCAGAAAATCTTATATTTGTATGACCACACTTTGAGCAGATAGATTATCTTACTATTCTGCCGAACTTAGAAAGAGTGCGCGATCACCAACTCTCCATTGTCCATTGGCAGAAGCGTCCCAAGGATCAAAACGCCCATGTGCGGTCCCGATAGAGCCACCATTTGCGTGACGCCACAACTGTACCAACCCGACTTTGCCAGTTCTGGAATTCATCACAGAAAATGTTTGTTCGCTCCAGTCATTACGTCCAAGTAGTTCGTCGACCTGTTCCATATTGAAATTGAAATATCGACCGACGCGACCACTCGAGTGATCTACGCTGAGTGTTTCGACTGAGTAGAAGACGACTGTGTTGTCCATAGTCTCAAGTTGTGCCTGAATGGTATCGAAGGCTTCTTGAGCTCCAGACTGATGTCCTTGTGCAGCTTCTTGTGCCAGCAATGCCGCATCGCGGGCTGCTCTTGTGTCTGAAAGTGCTGTTTTGACACCTTCTTCGTCCAATGCGGCTCGTACACGATCTCCAATTTTTCCACGTTCGATATTCCAGAAAACCAGTATGAGTAGCGCTACCAGCCCCGCCGCGCCAGGAATAATTCTCTTTAGCCATTTGAGTTCATTTTTGATCGTCGCCAACTCTGCTTTCATGTCGGCGTCAGCTTTCAAAAGGTCTGCTATGTTTTGAGGTGGCGCTCCGTTCCCATCTTCGCCCATAGGATACTTCCTCAACAGTTATCTTAATATGCGGAGACAGTGCAGTTCGTCAGCGTGTTAGTCAACGATCACGAAGATTCCAACCCGCTGCCTCCGGCTCTTTCCAGACCTTTTCCGCATCGCAGGATGTGCCACAATGCAACCGTTTCTGGCACCAGCGATAACGATCGTTTGTGGCCTCGGCCATCACTCAAAGCCGCCTTTGGGTCAGCTGCGGCGAAAGGTAGCAAAGTCCGCATGTAGCTGCTTCATCATCACAACAGTGAACGGCAAGTCTTTCCTTAGTTCAGTGCAACCCAGACCCTTGGTGTGGAGGTCATCCAAAATTCAACATCCAATCGACCAGTGTCCTTGGCTTCAAACGGATGGCCCTCATAGCTGTGGTCGTTCGGGCCAAGCTCAGCAGTAGCCCCCGCGCATAGGCAGCCTGCGGCGGAACACAGCGCTTACCCCGTGTGGGGGAGGGGGCTTTGGGTTGGGGTGGCCGGGGCAGGGGAGCATGGGGCTCTCCGCCGGCCGGAGGTTCCCCGATGACAGATGCAGCCAAGTGCGAGGCAGGGATCACGCTCACGGTGCTGACAGATCCTGATCCGCTCAACCCCATCACCGAGTTCGATCAAACCGGCCGCATGGCCTGCTGGCACCGCCGCTACAGGCTCGGCCATGAGCAGCCCGATGTTGATCCGCAGGAGTGGCGCGATGCGCTTCCCGAAGATACGCTCGTGCTTCCGCTCTACCTTCTCGACCACAGCGGGATCACGATGTCCACGAAACCCTTCTCTTGTCCCTGGGACAGTGGGCAAGTCGGCTGGATCTGGGCCAACGCTGGCGACATTGAGCGCGCCTTCATGGTCAATGAGATCACCGAACAGGTCCTGGAGCGTGCGCGCCAGCTCCTGATCGCAGAAGTGGCTGAGTATGACCGCTACCTCCGCGGCGATGTCTGGATGTTTCAGGTGAGGTACAGGGACGGGTCCGTCCTCGACGCGTGTGGTGGCTTTCCGAGCTTTAATGATGCCCTCGAGGAGGGGAACGGCGTCTTTGCCGCCTGTGTCGCGCAGGCCCGCGCGCGTGACGCTGCCCGGCTCGCCAGCGACATCGCCGAAAGCCGTCCGGACCTCGCACCCGCAACTTAGGCGGCCGGCGCTGCCAGCCGCCACCTGACACACCGCCACCTTCCCCTTCACGGAAAGCCCACCGGCGGCTCATCCAACTTCCACATCCGACACCGCCTCGCACTACAGCAGCGCTCCCTCGAGCGCGCGATCGGCAGTGCGCAGGCCATGGAGCCCATCATGCCCCTCACCAGCACAGACGACCGCATCTCCATTCCCCCGCTCGATCTCTGGACACCGGAGGCCATCAGCGAGGCAATTGCACGTGAAACCATCTTCCTCGTCGACGATTGCCACGACCGTCCTGCCATTCTCACAGCGGTCGATCCAGAAACCCGCAAGGCGACATTCGAAGCTGCCGGCTCTCTTGGAGGGCGCAGCTGGCTCGGCCTGCCCATGTCAGCGGTCCTCTATGCCGCTGGCGATCTTCCCGATCTCACGGAGACTATTGAGCTCGCCAGCGATCACATCATCGCCCGGCAGAACGACCGGTTCCGTGCCCTGGCCCCCGCCATTTCGCCGGAGCTTCCCGGGCGGTTTGTCACCACCCAGGGCGTTGCCGCGATGGGGGAAGCAGCGATCCACCGTTTGATGGGCCTTCTGCGCACCGGTGACGCCTGGGATGATGCCGAGACCCGAGCGCAGGGCACCCTCAATCTCGATGGCACCCGGGTCTGGTGGTGGATCGATCTCTATGACACCGCCTACGCGCAGGGCTCGGACACCCCGACGGATCCGACATGCACGCGCCGCGTCCTGATACTGCTCCTTCCCGAT
>JBCBAO010000196.1:0-5012 GCA_038532405.1 Pseudomonadota bacterium
TGCCTGGATTGACGGTCTCCAGCTTTGCTCAGAATATCCAGCCGGCACCCACCCTTGAACAGACCCAATCGAGGCTTGATGCCTTGATCCCCAGTCTGCTCGCTGCTGAAAAAGCCGCAGGCGTTGGTATTGCGATTATTCGGGACGGGGAACTCGTCTGGGAGGGATATTACGGGCAACAGGGGCCCAATGTGCCGGCCACGGCCAGAACAGTATTTAACACAGCGTCCGTCGCCAAAACCATTACGGCGGAAACTCTGATCGCCCTGTATGCGAAAGGTCTGATCGATCTTGATGAGCCCATTGCATCCTATGTTCGCCATCCGGACCTTGCCGATGATCCGCGCTATCAATTGCTGACGCCGCGCCTTTTGCTGTCGCACCGGGCGGGTTTGCTGAATTGGGCTTATCTCTATGAGGATCGCCGGCTCGCCTTTGACCATGATCCGGGGACGCGGTTCAGCTATTCCGGGGCAGGTATCGAACTTGCGGCACGCTATGCCGAGGCGAAAACAAAGCAGTCCTTGCAAGACCTTGCCTTCGAGCATGTTCTCCGCCCCGCAGGCGTGGAGGAGGTGTCCATGGGGGTGATCGCCGACTGGACGGACGGCCGACTGGCGGTGCCCATGGACAGTGAGGGCAATTACCGCACCATCGCTGAGGTGAACCGGACCCTTGCCCGGGGATCTGCAAACAGTGCCGCCGATGATCTCCTCATAACCGTTCCCGCCTATGCAAAACTCATCCTATCGCTCATCGAAAGCGAGGGTTTGACCGCCGATCAAATTAGCGGCCGGGAACATATCATCACGAGCCTCACTGAGGATACGGTTTACCGGTGCCCTGATTTTGAGGGCCTCACATGCCCCTCTGCCCATGGCCATGGGTTGGGATGGCAAGTTTACGAATATGGTGACCACAAAGTGCTCAAGCATAGTGGGAGTGATGCCGGTGAAAACGCCATTGTTTACTATTCGCCCGATACCAAATGCGGCGCGGTCATCTTCGTGAATGGGGCGAACGGATGGGTTATTATGACCCGCATTATCGAGATCATCGGCGACGAGCCCCTCATTGCAGACTATTATCGCGGCCTGATTGAGACCGTGATGGGACGGTCCATGCCGCCATTGGACTAGTCTCTAAGCCCAGCTCCAAGGCGCGACGGTTTCGATATCCGCGCCAATATGGCTGTAATAGAGGCGTTGGACATGGCGCGTTGTCGGGCCAGGTGCACCGGAACCAATCGGATGGCCATCCAGGGTCAGAATGGGCGCAATCACAACGCCGGTAGACGTGGTAAAGGCCTCCGCAGCGTGCCTCATTTCCTCCAACGTAAAAGCCCGCTCCTCAACCCTCACTCCGGCATGTTGCAATAGGTTCAAAACACTCTGGCGGGTAATCCCTGGTAACAGCGCAGAAGAGAGGTCCCGCGTGACGAGGATGCCACCGGTTGTGACAATCCAGGCATTGGCCGAGGCTGCTTCGGTGACGACGCCGTCTTCATGCATGATTGCGGTGAATGCGCCAGCGCGGCGGGCCGCGCGGTAAGCTAGAGACTGGGACAAAAGCTGCGTCGTTTTCAAATCGCGCTGCACCCAGCGGGTGTCTGGCGCAGAGACCACCGCAACCCCGTCTCTCGCCATATCGCCAATCAGAGCTTTTTCCGTTGAAAACAGAAAGAGGCTCGGCTCCAGATTCTCTGGCCCATAAAAATCCCGTGGTCCCTGATTTCCTGCTGAAACCTGTAGATAAATCAGTCCCTCCCGCAGGTCGTTTCGCGCCATTATTTCATGGTGCAGCTCGGTCAGATCCATACTTGGTTGCAGGATCTCAATGCCATAAAGGGTCTTTTCTAGGCGGGAGAGATGTGCGTCGAAATCGATCAGTTTGCGATCATAGACCGCCGTTACTTCATAAGCGGCATGGGCAAACAGGTAAGCGCGGTCAAAAGGGGATATTTTTGCCGCCTCGGCTTTCACGAAAGCGCCCTCAAGATATACCCATTCCCCGAGGCCCATAGGCGACTCCATTGATGACTTATATGGCTGCGTTTGGCCCTGCTGCACTGCAACAAAAATCTTGCCTAGGTCAATTTGCTGCGCCAAATGATCACTACTGGCATCGCTACCATACGATCAAGAAAACAGATACGGGAGGCTGACCGATGAGCGCACCATATGAACGGGTTCAAAAAGATATTTATGACATGGGAGAAATCCCGCCAGAGTTTCATGTTCCAAAATTGATGCATGCTTGGGCCATTCGCCGGGAACGCCACGGCCGCCCGGCCACCGCCATGCAATTAGAGCAAGTGCCCGTGCCTGAAATTGACAGCGATGAGGTGCTCGTCCTAGTCATGGCAGCCGGGGTAAATTATAATGGCATTTGGGCGGCCCTCGGTGAGCCCATATCGCCGTTTGACGGCCATGGCGCTGACTTTCACGTCGCTGGATCGGATGCATCCGGCATCGTCTGGGCCGTCGGCCGAAAGGTGACCCGTGTAAAGCCAGGCGACGAAGTTGTTATCCATTGTAACCAGGATGATGGAGACGACGAAGAATGTAATGGCGGCGATCCCATGTTTTCCAAATCCCAACGGATCTGGGGATATGAGACCCCTGATGGATCGTTCGCGCAGTTCTGCAGGGTGCAAGCCCGCCAGTGCATGCCACGCCCGAAACACCTAACCTGGGAAGAAGCGGCCTGCTATACGCTAACCCTCGCTACGGCCTACCGAATGTTGTTTGGCCACCGCCCGCATATTGTGAAGCCGGGTCAAAATGTTCTTGTCTGGGGGGCATCCGGCGGTCTTGGAAGTTTTGCGACCCAGCTTTGTGCTGTGACCGGGGCCAATGCCATCGGCGTCGTCGGATCGGATGACAAGAAAGACCATGTGCTCGCCCTCGGCGCGAAGGGCGTGCTGAACCGCAAGGATTTTAATTGCTGGGGACAGCTGCCGACCGTGAACGGTCCTGAGTTTAATGCCTATATGAAAGAGTGCCGCAAGTTCGGGAAGGCGATCTGGGAAATTACCGGCAAGAAAGATGTCGACATCGTCTTCGAACACCCAGGCGAGTCCACCATGCCCGTATCTGTTTTCGTGGTGAAGCGGGGCGGCATGGTCGTGATTTGTGCCGGTACGACGGGGTTCAATCTGACAATGGATGCGCGGTTTCTCTGGATGCGCCAGAAGCGTGTTCAGGGCAGCCACTTTGCTCACTTGAAACAGGCCTCGGCGGCGAACCAGCTCGTGATCAACCGCCGGATCGACCCGGGTATGTCGGAGGTCCTGCCTTGGGCGGATATCCCAACAGCCCATGAAAAGATGATGGATAATAAGCATCTTCCCGGAAACATGGCTGTTCTCGTCAATGCACCACGTCCGGGTTTACGTACGGTCGAGGATGTCTTGGAAGCCGGGCCGCTACCAGCATAGGAAAAGGCCTCATTTGAGGCCTTTCCACTGATTTTGCTGAGGGTTGATCTGTTCGATCAATCGCTTTCTGGCGGGCTGTGGGTGGCCCCCTTCGATACGAGCCAGTTAGCAAGCTGGCTATGGCCGTTTCGCTTTGCTTCGCTCAAGGGAGACCGATAGGGGCCGCCGGGGTCGCGTCTGCCCGTCTCTACCGTTAGCGATACATCAGCGCCCGCCTGTACCAATAGCTTCGCCATTTCCATATGGCCTTGCTGGGCGGCATTTATGAGTGGGGTTTCATCTCGATAGACAAAGCCGTTCGGATCGGCCCCAGCGTCCAGAAGATGGCGGGCAATGGCTGTTTCATTGCGAAGGGCGGCGGCGATCAATGGATTTCCATCACCTTGAACTGCAAGGTTTGCATCGGCACCAGCGCTCAGGAGGCGTTTTACGATTGCCACATTGCCTCGCCCTGCCGCGACGATGAGCGGCGACCCATCGCTTTCAACGCCGAGGTTCGGATCTGCGCCAGCTTCCAATAGTATTTTCAGGAGATCCGGTCTGTTGGCGCGAACGGCGGCAATCAGGGCTGTGCCATCGCCTGGTGAGGGGCGATTGATGTCGACATTCATTGCCATGAGGGCCGAGAAGACATCGTCATGGCCGCCGCGAATCGCGCCCATTAGGGGTGTCCCGTCCCCATCGAGGGCCTCGCTTGGGTCGGCTCCGGCGTCGATATAAGCCTTGACCTCATCAAGATTTCCGCGCCGAGCCGCCGCATAAAGCGTTTCATCGTCATTATCATCCCACGAGATGATCCCATCATGGGGGTGGGCGTTGCCAAGATTGGGGGTGAGTGCTGTGGCTCCAAGAAGCATGACAGGCAGAATGAGGGCGAGGGTCGCCACCGGGCGGCGCTCTATATCGCCATCGCTCGCCATCAGTCGTCGCACCCGTGCCTTGATCCCCGATCCATGGACTGCGGCAGCAAGCACGGGCGACCGCCGATCGCTGGCGCGCACAACCGTGTCAACAAGCGCTTGGGCAAGATCGCGTGGAGCACCGGTGATGATTGCCGCGCGGGTATCGCAAAGGGTTTCCCGGGCTGTGAAATAAAGTGGAGCCAGGATCTTCAGCGGCAAGTTCCACCAGAAGGCAACGGTGATGAAGTGGATCATTAGCGTAATCCAATTGTCATTGCGGGCCGCATGGGCAATTTCGTGTTCTAGAACCGGGCGGGATTTTTGCGACACATCAAAGTCTTCCGGCACCAGAATGGTCGGCTTGAAATAGCCTATGAGCATCGGCGAGGATATATCCGTATGGGTACAGACAGGCAGGCATTGCGATAACCGGACCTCTGCTGGAATATCGAGGGGGATTGCCCCCATGCGCAGCTGTTTCAGCCCGATGAGGCGCACCACTAGATTTGCAAGCATAGCGAGGCTGCCGACCCCCCAAAGAATAAGAGCGATCATGGCCCAGGGGAGGGCGGGCAAGTTCGGCCCGGCGGTGACCGTCGGGGCTATCGGAGCTGTCCGATTGGCAATGGCTGTCGCTGCGGGCTCGGCCAACGCTGCCCCGCCAGCCTCAA
>JBCBAO010000197.1:0-4998 GCA_038532405.1 Pseudomonadota bacterium
CAGGCGACGATGCAATTCGGATCCTAAGTCGCTCGCCAGGGGGCAATCGCAATTCGTTAGGTGGCAATGCCTTCTCAATTGAATGTACGACGCCGTCACACGGGGCAAGAACAAGCCCAGGCGTATCGGGCGGTGTCCGGCTTTGCCGCCGCGTTGCCAGTAAAACTACGATTGCGGCAACTGCACCCAGCCAAAATAAGGGACTCCAAATCGCGCCGAGCAACAACCCGCTTAACCAGGCCGCAATAGCCCCAACAATGCCTTCCAGATCAAATCCCATTCGCGCCCAAATGCGCGATGTAGAAGGCGGCGAAGAAGGTGTATCATCCATCAGCAAATCCAGCTTCTTTATTTGCGGGTCGTTTTACAGCCGCATCGTTTGCCTGGCGACGCCACATATCCGCATAAACGCCAGCATGGGCCAATAGTGCGCCATGAGACCCACGTTCGACAACCCGTCCGGCTTGCAAAACAACAATTTCATCAGCGTTTTGCACGGTCGATAGCCTATGTGCGACCATTAAGGTCCTTCGCCCCCGCGCGGCCTCATCAAGTGCCCGCTGAACTGCAGCTTCGGTTGTGCTATCAAGGGCTGAGGTTGCTTCATCCAATACAAGTATCGCGGGATCGCTCAATATAACCCGCGCAATACCAACGCGTTGTTTTTCCCCTCCGGACAGCTTCAGACCGCGTTCCCCCACGCGGGTGTTCCAACCCATGGGTAGGCTTTCTATGAAGTCGAGCAATTGCGCCCGGCGCGCGGCCTCGCGCAGCTCTCTAAAGTCAGCATCTGGACGTCCATACGAGATGTTAGCCTGTATGGTATCATTAAACAAAACAACATCTTGCGGCACGAGGCCAAGGGCTCGGCGCAGCGACATTTGTGTCATGTCGCGCACATCCAGACCGTCTATGGTCACCCGCCCATCTTCGACATCGTAGAATCGGAACAGCAGTTTAAGCAGGGTGGATTTTCCGGCCCCGGATGTGCCCACAAAAGCAATCGTCTTGCCCTGGGGCACCTCAAAACTCACGTCATTGAGGCCCGCAGCGCGTCCATCATGGGAGAAATGGACCTTTTCAAAGCGCACATTGCCAGCCGGATCGCGAAGTTCCACCGCATCGGCCCGGTCCTGAACATCGCTTTGCATATCGACAAGGCCATATAGCTTTTCTAGGTCGACGGCACCCTGCTTGATCTCCCGCCAGGCCCAGCCCAGTATATTTAGCGGCCGATACAAGTTCATCATAAGCATCATCACGGCCGCGATGGCACCAATCTGGAGATCTCCCTGCCAGACGCGCAAAGTGGTCAATCCCATCATGGCAAAGAGGCCAGCATTCATAATCAACTCTTGGCCGGTATTCAGCAATGTAAGCGAGCGCGCAGCATCGACATATCGCAGATTATAAGTCTGCATGGCCAGATCGTATCGATGGGTTTCCCGATCTTCAGCGGCAAAGGCTTTGACCGTCTCAAAATTCGTAAGACTGTCTATCGCTTTTGCACGCAGCTCGGTATCGGCTTCGTTGAGCCGGCGGCGCTGGCGCACACGCCATTCCGTCATCACAATCGTGAAAACGCTATAGCTCACTACGGTTATAACGGCGATCAGCGCCAGCCAGACATCATACGCGATCGCCAGAAGCCCCGACGCCAGCACAAGCTCCAGCGCCGTAGGGCCAATATTAAACGCAATAAAGCGAAGCAAATAATCAACCGCGCCAGCTCCCCGATCTATGATCCGGTTTAACGCGCCGGTTCGCCGGGTCTGGTGAAAGCCAAGTGACAGGTGCTGCGCATGGCCAAATGCTTCTACGCAGACAACTCGCTGTGCATCCTGGCTAACCGGCGAGAAAAACCAGTCTCTCAATTGCGGCAAAGCTGCAGACAAAAACCTCCCCGCAGTATAAATGAACAGAAAGGCGAGGCTTGACTGGAGAACGGCTCGCCCGCCTGTCCCAGCCTCCAGGGCATTGATGGCCTCACCCAGATAAACCGGCGCTGCGACGGAAACTATTTTAGCCCCGAGGGTTAGAAAAATAGCGAGCCCCATAATCGGTCGCCATTTTACAAGTTCGGGCCGCGTCAAAATCTGCAGCACGCGCCCGATGGACGCCCCAATCCCACCGTCGGCGCTCTCGATTTGATCAGGGTTTTTCAAGGACGATGCATCTGGCATGGCCTTCAAATAAGTCGCACTTTATGCTTCTGCCAGGGCATTCGGCTTTTTTCATTGCCCTTGCCGCCCGGACTTCGATAGGGTCGAGCGGTTTGCGAGGCAAGAAAGGCAAAATATGGCCGCACTCAAATCAGTCTGCGTTTACTGTGGATCCTCCAACGAGGTTTCGCAGTCATACCTGCTGCTCGCCCGCGAATTGGGGGTGCACATCGCAAAGCGGGGTTTGCGCCTCGTCTATGGCGGAGGTGGCGTGGGACTCATGGGTGCCTGTGCAAAGGCCGCCCACGACGCAGGCGGCGACGTTCTTGGCATTATCCCTCGATTTCTGCTCCAGCGGGAACGGATATATGAAGACGTCGAACATCGCATCGTCGAAGACATGCACACCCGAAAACAGATGATGTTTGATGAATCCGACGCATTCATTGTTTTGCCGGGCGGCATCGGCACCCTGGAAGAGGCTGTCGAAATCCTGTCTTGGGGGCGCCTTGGCCTGCATGCCAAACCCATGGCGTTCCTGGATGAAGACGGGTTCTGGACCCCCTTCTTCGAACTTATGGACCATATTATTGACGGTGCCTTCACCCCGGAGGCTTTCCGCGCGCTCCTCACCCATTCAGATTCACCGGAAATGGCAATAAGCGCCTTAACCGACCGCGCAGTCGTTATCTAACGCTATGCCTTGTATGTATGCCTTGCCCTTGCAGCAGGCTTGGCGCTTTATCCAAGCCGCTCAGATGCCCGCTTTCGGCCGATAAGTTGCAGCAGCAACGACATGTCCGGACCATAGCTGACGCCTGTCAGAGCCTTGCGCAGCGGCATGAACAGGCCCTTGCCTTTCCGCCCGGTCTTTTCCTTAAGATCGCCGGTCCATGTTTTCCAAGCGCCCTCGTCGAATTCAGCTTTCGGCATCAAGTCTCTGGCGTGTTGGATATAGTCAGCATCCTCTTGCTCGATGACAGGGGTAATATGCCCATAGACGATCTCAACCCAAGTCGACACATCGGCCAGCCGGCTGCAATTGGCCTTAACCGTCTCCCAGAACATTGGGTCTTCTGCCGCTCGGGGATCAATATCAGCAAGATCAGCTTTTACCTCTTGATAAGGTTGGCCCCTCAACAGGTCAGCATTTAACCCATCCAGCTCTTTTTCATCGAAACGCGCCGGTGCCCGCCCGATCTTATCAAACGTGAAATTGTCCGCCAGTTCGGCGAGGTCTTGCCCCAAAGCGATATTGTCGCTGGTGCCAACCTTCGCAAGGAGAGACGTGATTGCCATTGGAAAGACACCGGCTTCCCGCAACTTGTCCATCGACAGCGATCCGAGCCTTTTGGAGAGCGCTGCACCGTCGGCCCCGATCAACAAAGGCGTATGGGCCATTATAGGAGCGGTTCCTCCAAGTGCTTGAAAAATCTCGATTTGTGCACCGGAATTGGTAACATGATCCTCGCCCCGAACGACGTGGGTGATCCCGTATTCGATATCATCGACAACACTTGGCAGCGTATAAAGATATGATCCATCGCCCCGGATCAGAATTGGGTCGGACAGCGAGCTTGTATCAATGCTCTGCGCTCCACGCACAAGATCTGTCCATTCTACCCGTTCGCCGGAAAGTTTAAATCGCCAATGGGGTGCGCGCCCTTCCGCTTCAAGCTTGGCTTTGTCTTCTTCTGTGAGCTGAAGCGCTGCCCTGTCATAGACGGGGGGCCGCCCTCGACTGAGCGCGATCTTCCGCTTTCGATCCAGTTCCTCAGGCGTCTCATAACAGGCGTAAAGCAGGCCCATGTTCCGCAATTTGTCCGCAGCATCTTTATAGGTGTCGAACCGGTCAGACTGATTGAAGGTGTCCGCCCAATCGAGGCCCAACCATTTCAGATCGTGCTTCAAGTCGTCTTCATAAACGGATTTCGAACGCTCCAAATCGGTATCATCGATACGCAGGAGAAAAGCGCCGCCCTGATTATGGGCAAAAAGCCAGTTGATTAAAGCAGTGCGAACGTTGCCAACATGCAGCTTGCCGGTAGGCGACGGCGCAAAACGAACGGTGACGGGCATGGAATACAGTCTTTCGTAATCTGTGGCCCGTCTTGGACATCAAATCCCATGATTTGTGAAGGCCTTTGCAAACATAGGCCAGCCTTTCATGGCCAGTCGGACGTGCTGCAGTGATATAGGGTCGGCAGACATTGGTCGGCAAAGAGATGCACGGGAGACGACTTCAGATGATCAAATTGACATTTTGCTTGCGGCGAAAACCGGGGCTTTCATTGGAGGATTTTCAGGCCTATTGGCGTGATCAACACGGGCCCTTGGTTGCGAAACATAAAGAGGTATTGGGTATCCGGAAATATATTCAATGCCATGCGCGCCCATCCGATGCTGAAATACCTATTCGTGCTGCAAGGGCAGGATCTATCGATATAGCGCCGGAACCGTATGATGGCGTCGCCGAGCTCTGGTTCGATAGCTTTGAGGCCATTGCGGGCCTCGCCAGCAATCCCGAGGCTGTGGCTGCCGGTCGGGAACTGCTTCAGGACGAAGCCAAATTTATCGACCTGAAAAGGTCACCGCTTTGGTACGGAGAGGAAATTGCTGTGGTCTAAAACCAGCAACGTAGACCATCTACAGAAGCGCACCCTGGCAAGCGTACAAGCATCGAAACAAGGCCTCGGCCATTATACGTTTTTCGGAACGGGCTAAGGTGCCTATCCCAGCCGAAGTTTACAAACCTCATTCAAACTCGGCCTGGAAAGTGTGACCACGGACAGGCCGGGCAATATGGTGCGCAGCTCATTCGCAACCCAAAGCGCAA
>JBCBAO010000198.1:0-4952 GCA_038532405.1 Pseudomonadota bacterium
GATCTATCCGAATGGGCCTGCGGATGTGAACCATTTCCATGCCGCCGGCGGCATGGGCTTTTTGCTGAAAGAGCTCATTTCCGCCGGGTTGATGCATGCCGACGCTCGAACGGTTGCCGGCACCATGGCCGATCAGATGCAAGAACCCTGGCTAGACGACGAAACCCTTGCCTTCCGCGACCCGCCTGAGCGCAGCATGGATCTTGAAATTCTGCGCCCTGTGCAGGATCCGTTCAGTTCCGAGGGCGGGCTCGCGCTTTTGGATGGGCGGCTTGGGCGCGGCGTCATCAAAGTGTCCGCTGTAAAACCAGAACACCGCACCGTTAAAGCTCCTGTGCGTGTGTTTGACGATCAAGCCGATGTGCGCACAGCTTATGAAGCGGGGGAATTGAACAAGGATGTTGTGATCGTTGTTCGCTTCCAGGGGCCCGCCGCCAATGGAATGCCGGAGCTGCACGGGCTATCGCCTATTCTAGGCAATCTACAGGATGCGGGCCACCGCGTGGCTTTGGTCACCGATGGCCGGATGTCCGGTGCCTCTGGAAAGGTGCCGGCGGCGATACATGTATCGCCAGAGGCGGCCCGCGGTGGTCCTTTGGCGTGCCTAAAGGATGGAGACATTATCACTTTGGACGCCGATAAAGGTGTATTGAACGTGGCTCCGGACGTGCTCGACGGGCGCGAGCCTGCGCGCTTCCGGCCGAACGCCGGGCCGATGGGTGTTGGGCGGGACATGTTCGAGACATTCCGCAATTCCGTTGGGCTTGCCGATCACGGGGCGAGCTTTTTCCCGTTTCTTGCTGGGGGGCGTTCTGTATGAGCCAGCGGGTCCTTGTTGGCGATATCGGTGGAACAAGTGTCCGCCTAGGTTTGGCCTCCTCCACCAAGGCGGGCGTCGTGATTGATGGCTTTTCCAAGGTGCCGGGCGATCAGTTCCAGTCTTTTGCAGCGGCCGTCGACGCCTATCTGAAGCAACAATCTATACAGCCCTTTGCCGCCTTGTTCGCCGTAGCCGGGCCTGTCCATCAAGGTGCGGTGAAATTGACAAACCGGCCGTGGACGATTTCTGCCCAACAGCTCGAAAACGAGTTCCAGCTGGAGGCTGCCCACCTGGCGAATGATTTTGCCGCCATGGCGCGGTCTGTGCCAGAGCTTGCGCCAGATGCCTTCCATCCGATCAAAGATGGAACGCCATGTGATGGCGCGCCTATTCTTGTAATCGGTCCTGGAACGGGTCTCGGTATGGCAACGCTTATCGGTGACTGCCAGACCGGATGGCAGGTTTTGAGCGGTGAAGGTGGCCATTCAGTCTATGCGCCCCGAACCGATTTGGAATGGCAGATGGTTGACCGCCTCAAAGCAGACCATGGTTATGTGTCGAACGAGTTGGTGTGTTCCGGGGCAGGGCTGCCCGCCATACATCGCGCGCTCGCCGATGTTTTTGGGGTATCCTATGAACCGCTTGCCCCGGCCGCCGTTTTGGATGCTGCAGATGCTGGTGACGTACTTTGCCTTGCAATCTGTGAAACCCGTGCCCGGGCTGTCCTCGGTCTTGCTGGCGATATCGCTCTATCAATCGGCGCGCGGGGAGGGGTGGTGCTGGCCGGCGGTGTCGCACAGCGCCTTGTCGGGCACCTCGCCGCGGAGCCCAGCCTATCGAGATTTACAGAGCGCGGCCCCATGTCATCCTATATGCGGTCTATTCCAATTCGATTGCTGACGTCGGAATTGGCGCCTCTAATTGGTGCCGCATCGCTTTACTTTGATCGTTTGCCGGTATCTCCAAGCGATTGATTGGATAGGGTTTGACAAAACGTCCTTCGGATAATTAGGTTTTAAGCCCTAATCGGGGCAGGTTTTTATGGTGCAAAAAAAGCGACCGACACGTGAACGGATCCTTGATACGGCGCTCGCCCTCTTTAATGAGCGCCGTTATGGTGCCGTGACGACAGCGATGCTCGCGAATGAAGTTGGGATCGCGGAAGGTAACCTCTGGTACCATTTCAATGATCGCGAGTCCTTGCTCCACGGGATCATGGAGCGGTTTAAAGCCCAAACTGCGGAACGCTTAAAACTGCGGCCTGAACCCGGCCAAGCGCTGGCGAACTATGTCGATTATTTTCGCTATATGTCCGAAGAACTTTCGACCTATCGGTTCCTGTATCGGGATCAGGCGGACTATGGCCCGATTATTGGCAAGCTCAGCCAAGTGTTGCCGAGCCTTTATGAAGACACCGCAGCACAGTTCCGATCCTACCTTAAGGGGATGCGGTCCGATGGTCATTTGCAAATAGCCGATGATGCGCTTGAACTTGCCGTGACGAACCTCCTCATCATTTTTCGATTTTATCTGGAATTTGCGCGCGAGGCTGGCCTTCCCGAGCAGGCCGGCTCGGGCGCGGTTCGGCGGGCCTTTCGTTTGCACCTGGGACTGTTCGAAGACCGGTTGACGCCGGAAGCGTTTGACTATCTCAGGGAACAATTGAGCCTGGATGACCTGCCAGCCCTTGTGCTTTAAGCTTGGTGCGATGGGCCGATTGCATCTATGACCGTCGCATATCGGTTTTAGGTTAGGGCGCAGGTTCAATGACCCTTCGATCATGGCTGTCGGCGGCTTTGGGCGAGCCTTTGTTTCATTTTTGCCTTGCTGGCATCGTTATATTTGCCGGACATACCGCATGGGTTTCCGCCACCGACCTTGAACGCACGACGATTGTGATCTCCGGCGACCATACGGAGCAGCTTATTGCGAGCGCGACCAATGGGTCAGGCGAACCGCCGAGCCCAGATGCCGTGGGCAAGTTGATTGGACAATATGCCCAGTCGGAGGCGCTATATCGCGAAGCCATTCGGCTCGGCCTGGATGATGGGGACGATGTGGTGCGCGCCCATCTTATTGAGCAGATGAGATTTCTCATCGAGGATCGCAATCCGCCGATGGCACCGGATGAAGCCGCCATGCGCGAGGCCTATAATCAAAATCCGGCTGCCTTCACCGTGCCTGCCATGGTGTCATTTCGCCATATACCTTTTCTGCCCGCGGCCGATGGGACATCGCGCGAGGATGAAATTCTTCGTATTCGCCAATCGATTGTCGAATCGGAGGACAGTTTCGATGTGTGGATGAACTATGGAGATCCATTCGCTTTATCTCGTGAGGTAGATCTTCAGTCCCAGACCGATTTGGCGCGCCTGCTCGGCCCTGAATTCGCCGATGCAGTTTTTCAGCTTGAACCCGGACGTGTGTCAGGGCCCATCGCGTCACGCGTGGCGCAGCACCTTGTAATTGTAGATAAGAAAACCGAGGCTTCGGTGCCCCCCTTCGAGGCAATCAGGGACCAAGTTAACCGCGTTGTCATGGACGAACGCTGGGAGCGTGCCAATCGCGCAGCCTTAGATGAACTTATGGAAAATTATCGGATCGTGCTTGACGATAGGCCATGACCTTCCGCGTACTTTGTATTTTGATCGTATACTGTATGGCCCCACTTGCGGCTGTTGCCCATGAGGTTCGGCCAGCGTCTGTTGAACTCTCAGAAACGGCACCTAATGAATTTGAAGCGGTGGTCAAAGTCCCATTGGTTGATGGCGTTCCGCTCGACATTCAGCTGGTGTTTCCAGATACGTGTACGGTGCAAGATGTTGGCGTGCGAGACCGATCCCGTGTCCTTGAGGTAACGCATTGGATGGTGGCCTGCTCTTTAAGGAAGGGAGTATTGTCTGTAGACGGATTAGATCTGGAGCGGGCCGACATATTCGTAGATATTAGGTATCTGGGTGGAGACGTGACTCAGAAGATTCTACGCTTGCCGGGTGATCGGGTGGATTTTTTACGCCGCACTTCGTTTTCTCCAGGCGCGTATATCGGAATTGGATTTGAACACATCCTTTCCGGCCCCGATCATCTGTTGTTTGTTCTCGGTCTTCTTATACTTGCGCCCCTGCGCAAGTTGCTTTGGGTTATTACTGGATTCACCCTTGCCCATTCGATCACGCTTGCCATGACGACCCTTGGATGGGTTCATCTCGCTTCTGGTCCTGTAGAGACGATGATAGCGCTCAGCATCCTGCTTGTTGGGTGGGAAGGGGCGCGTGCTTTGCGCGGGCGCTCTGGCTGGACGGCCTATGCGCCGGGCAGCGTTAGTTTTGGTTTTGGTCTATTGCACGGGTTTGGGTTTGCCGGTGCTTTGGCTGAGATTGGGTTGCCAAACCAAACTGAATTCCTGGCGCTTTTGTTCTTCAATATTGGGGTGGAGATTGGGCAGATTGTCTTTGTCGCAATCCTCCTTGGACTGACAGCCCTTTGTGTTCAAGTTTTAGGGCTTAATCGCCACACGCTCAAATGGATGGCTGTTTATATCGTCGGGGTTGCGGGCGTGTTCTGGACGCTTGAACGTGCCGCTGGGCTTTTTAGCGGCTGATCACCAAACCGAAAATATTAACCAATCTTCACCAGACGAAGCTGATTTTGGGATCATAGCTTCAACGGATTTTATCCCATACCTGATAATTGATGCGTCTAAGACTGTTGTTGCGACAACACAATAGACAGAAAGTCAGGGCACATGCGGGCGGCACCAATTATATCTCTTATCCTATCGGTTGTGATCGGCATTGTCGCCGTTGTCTTCGGGCGTTCATGGATCGACAGCGAGGCGGAAGCCTCACGCCAACCGACCTCGGCCGAGGTAGTGGTGCAGGAGGTCGAAACCGAGATGATCCTGGTGGCCGCTGATTTGATCGAGCGCGGTGACCATCTTGAGGAGAGCTCGCTTACGCTGGTGGAATGGCCAAAAGAGCTATTGCCCGAGGACGCGCTCACCAATGCTGAGGAGATCCTAAGCGACGATGGTGCGTATCCCTTTGCCAATGGGCTAATTGCGTCCGGTGAACCGATCTTGAAGGCCAAGGTCGCGCTGCGCCAACCGAGGGACACCCTTGCAACCGTCATC
>JBCBAO010000199.1:0-4934 GCA_038532405.1 Pseudomonadota bacterium
CGGATCCAAGGCGCACGAAGAATGTGCCGACAATCGAGGTGAAGATACACACAGCGCAAATCGCGAGCGGCAACAGCATAATTTCAGAAAGGTAAGGCGCATTGCCGAAATAAATCGCGCCAAGCACCATGGTCGCAACAACCGTCACGGCGTAGGTCTCGAACAGGTCAGCTGCCATGCCGGCGCAATCACCGACATTGTCGCCAACATTGTCCGCAATCGTTGCCGCATTGCGCGGATCATCTTCAGGAATGCCAGCTTCCACCTTGCCGACCATGTCACCGCCGACATCTGCGCCTTTGGTAAAGATCCCGCCGCCAAGGCGCGCAAAAATCGAAATTAGGGACGCCCCGAAGCCGAGGGCCACAAGTGCATCGATCACGCCGCGATCATTTGGCTCAAGCCCAAGGGGGCCGGTGAGCAGGCCATAATAAAGAACCACACCCAGAAGCGCGAGCCCAACCACAAGCATGCCGGTTACCGCACCAGAGCGGAAAGCAATGTCGAGGCCGGCTGCAAGGCTTTTGCGGGACGCTTCCGTCGTGCGAACATTTGCGCGCACCGACACCAGCATACCGATAAAACCAGCAACGCCGGACAGAACCGCGCCGATGACAAAGCCGAGGGCCGCCTGCCACCCCAATAGGAAGAAAGCCACCACGACGACACCTGCGCCAACAATGGCAATCGTGCGATACTGGCGGCTCAAATAGGCATTTGCACCTTCCTGGATCGCCCGTGCAATCTCAGCCATACGCTGATTGCCGGATGGCGCATTCATCAGCGATCGGATCGTAATGACCCCGTAGACCACGGACACGATGCCCGCGATCAATGAAACTAAATACCAAGACATGGTGTTTCCTACTCTCCGTGTTCGCGGGAGATGTTATGACCTTGAGAAGCCATCCCCGCTATTTTTTGCTTTCCCTGCCAAAAGGACCCCCGCCCTGCAAGCGCGCTCGCGTGCATGGGGAGACCGCCCTGGCCCGTACCGCTCCCAATCACGACCGTTTGCATTAACAAAGTATTGCCTCGGCCCTCTTACCCCTCTCTGCCGAAATTAGGGATTTCGGGCAAGCCTATTGGTGTGCAAACCCTCGCCGATCCGGCAAATTTACGGGTTTTCCGCGAAATGTAAGTTCAAGACCGGCCCCCTCTAAAAGGCTGCCAATCGGCCAACAGGCCGGAATAAAAGCCTTGATCGCCTGGGTCTGTTCAGGCGGCGTGGCGAACAAGCACTGGTAGTCATCGCCAGCTGTGCAGGCAGTCAGACACTGGTCTATATTCTCTTGGTCGATGCCGGACGCCAATGGAACATCGTCGAGACGCAAATGCGCGCGGCATCCGCTCGCCAGGGCGAGCTTTTCCAAATCGCCGATCAATCCGTCGGAAACATCCATGGATGCCCCTGCCACGGCCTGAATAAGGTCCGCCAATTCAAGGGGCGGCAGGGGTGGAATGCGATAATCGGTTCGCGCCGCGCTGACCAGTCCGGCAAGGGCATCGGCAAGGCCTTGCCCGCCCCGGCCGATCGTACCGCTGATCCATAGGAGGTCTCCGCTTCGCCCTCCGGACCGCCGGACGATCCGCCCAGCCTCAGGCAACCGCCCCGTCAGTGTTAGCGAGGCGAACAGCACTCCTCCATGGCTCACTGTGTCGCCGCCTACTAGGCTCGCTCCCCATAAGGCGAGTTCATCGCCCAAGGCGGCAGCAAAGGATGCAATCTCTGCCTCTCCTCGCGCTTTCGGCCACCCTAGTGTTAACACCGCCTCATCCGGTCGGGCCCCTTTGGCGATCAGATCCGATACATTCACGCGAACAAGCTTACGGGCCACCGTGTCGATCGGATCATCCGGCAGGAAATGCACGCCTTCAACCAAGGCATCAACGGTCACCACAGAGGCCCTCTGCGATAAGCCAGCGACGTCATCGGTTAAGCCTGCTGCGCCGCGCGGTGTCGCCAGGGGCGCAAAATATCGGGAGATCCAGTCGAACTCCGGCATGGTCCCCCTTAGGCCGGGCCGTCAGCTGGCCGCCTCAAATCCTTGGCAACATTGTCGAGCACAGCATTGACAAACCGCGGTTCGTCCCCTTCGAAAAAGGCGTGGGCGACGGACACATACTCGTCGAGGATAATCGCTTCGGTGAGCTCCTGGTGGGCGATAAGCTCAGCGGCGGCCCCGCGGAGGATCGCCCGGGTCGTTGCATCCAGGCGCGCCAGCTTCCAGCCTTTAGACAAGCGGGCGGTGATCGCCGGATCAATCGTCGCCTGTTTGTCGACAACTTCGCTGACAATGGATTTGAACAGATCAGGGTCAGCTTCCTCCACCGGCAGGCCTTCCGGCCCGATGCCAAGACGGTCTTCCATGAACTCGCGGATCACGGCCTTTGCGCTCTGGCCGGTTTGTTCCATTTGATAAATTGCCTGGACAGCTGCCAAACGGGCACCCGACCGGCGGGCGCGGGTCACCTCAAAGGGCACCTGCTGCTCGGTCATCGAACGAATTTCCGCCGAAGTTCGATCATTTTTAAGCACGCCTCGGCCGCGTCCCGACCTTTGTTTTTCCGCTTCCTGTCTGCCCGGGCCATGGCCTGATCCTCATTTTCGACGGTCAGAATACCATTCCCGATGGCCAAGCGACGGTCTACGGTCAACCACATCAGACCACGCGCGCTCTCGCTACAAACATAATCATAATGGGAGGTTTCCCCGCGGATCACGCACCCCAGGGCAATATAACCATCATATCTCGAACTGTCCGCTGCCATCGCGATCACGCCCGGCACCTCTAGGGCACCTGGGACTTCTATCGTCTCCACCACGGCGTCAGCCTCGGTAAGGACCTCGCCCGCGCCTGCTTCAAGCTCAAGCGTAATATGATCGTAATACCGTGATGTCGCAATCAGAACCCGAGGCTTGCTCATTCGCCGTCTTCCTTTGTAAATGGCCGCCAGCCCTCTATGCTGAGACCGTATCCGTCAAGTCCGATTAGCCGTGTTGGCGCGGTATCGGACAGAAAAACCATTTTGCGCACGCCGAGCTCACGTAGGATCTGCGCGCCAATGCCATACTCCCGCAAGGGCATGGTCGGATCCGGCTTCTCCTCGACCTTCGCCCCCAGGCTCTCGGCAATTGCGCCAGGACGCATGGTGTAGACGAATACGATAACACCTGGCCCGTCTTCTGCAGCCATTGCCTCCATCGCCTGGCGAACCATGCCCTCGCGCGGGCCTTTTTGCGCCAGCAAATCCGTCATCAAATCCAGCCGATGAACGCGCACAAGCGTCGTCGTGTCCGGCTCTATAGATCCCTTCACAAGCGCAATATGCTCCGTACCGTCCAGCGTATTTCGGAAAACAACCGTACGGAAACCACTTGCAAATTCGCTGTCCAGCGACGCCTCGACCCGGCGCTCCAGGAACCGGTCGTTCTTGCGACGCCAAGCGATGAGATCAGCGATGGTGCCGATTTTCAAATTGTGCAGCTGGGCAAATGCGACAAGATCCGGCATGCGCGCCATCGTCCCGTCATCGTTCATGATCTCGCAAATTACGCCCGCCGGATAAAGCCCAGCCATGCGCGAAATATCGACGGCCGCCTCGGTATGCCCGGCGCGCACAAGCGTGCCCCCATCCTTCGCAATCAAGGGAAAGATGTGGCCAGGCGATACAATGTCATTATGATCAAGTTGCGGATCAATCGCGACCTGAATTGTCTTTGCGCGGTCATGGGCGGAGATGCCGGTCGTGACCCCCTCTTTCGCTTCGATAGATACCGTGAAGGCCGTGCCCATGCTCTCGCGATTGTCGCGGGTCATCATGTCGAGATTAAGCGCGCGGCCGCGTTCGCCGGTCATCGCAAGGCAGACGAGCCCGCGAGCATAGCGCACCATGAAATTGATGGCCTCGGGCGTCGCGAACTGGGCCGGCACGATGATATCGCCTTCATTCTCCCGATCCTCCGCATCGACGAGAATGTACATCTTGCCGTTGCGGGCGTCTTCGATCACCTCATCAATGGTTGAGATCGCGGCGGAAAAATCTTCGCTCATACTTGTCCTGTCTCCGGAGCGTCGGCCCCAACCATACGCGCCACATACCGCGCCAGCATATCAATCTCTAAGTTCACCCGATCGCCGGACTTCAGGCTGGCGAGCGTCGTCACATCCCAGGTATGGGGAATGATCGCGACCTGAAAGTCGCCATTTGCCAAAGCCGCCGCAACAGTCAGGGAAACACCATCAATGGCCACAGACCCCTTGGTCGCAAAATAGCGGGCGATGCTCTTCGGCGGACGCACGGTCACGCGGAACGACTCGCCCTCCTGTTCAACGCCGACAATTTCGCCGATCCCATCGACATGGCCAAATACGAAATGCCCGCCGAGTTCATCGCCAAGTTTTAGGGATTGTTCCAGGTTCACGCGGCTCCCTTGGCACCAATCACCGAGCACTGTCCTGGCGAGGGTCTCTGGAACGGCCTCCACAGCCCACCAGGAACGCCCCTCGCTGGCCTCGCCGGCATCTACAACCGTCAAGCAAACGCCAGAATGGAGGATCGACGCTCCATCTTCGATACCGTTCGCGGGGTAGGCCCCTTCCACCTCGAAACGCGTCAGCCCATCTTTGTGCTCGGCTTTGCGTATGGTGCCCACATCGGTGACAAGTCCTGTAAACATATTGTGCCCTTGGCTTATTGGCCCGTAATTTCAACGTGCCTTAACATAAGTCTCAAGGATGTCGTCCCCAATCCGTTCCGTTGCGGTAATAGACCAATTCGGCGCGTTTGGCATTTCGGTCAAACCAATTGATGCAAGGGCTGGCAATCCGTCGCCACCGATCAGTTTCGGCGCCCGGAACCAGCAAATCTCATCCACGAGACCTGAACGGACGAAAGATGCCGCTAGGTGACCACCACCTTCGACGAACAGC
>JBCBAO010000200.1:0-4933 GCA_038532405.1 Pseudomonadota bacterium
ATCAAAGTCTCGCCTCGAGGTGTGGCGGCAACTCCGCATACATCATGTGAGTTAAACCAATTTTGGACGTTTCCAGCAGCTTCGATGACAACCGCTGAATTGCCGCGGGGCGATGTTACTACGAACTTATCTTGCGAGGTGTGTGCGACACTGCCGATATAGCCCTGCAAGGATCGCAATTGTGCCTCGTCCATTTCAGGAAAATCCAGACGGCTGCCGCCAGAGTAAACCGCAAACAGGGCTGGTGTCTCAAATAGATCGCCCTGCCATTGGCAACCGCACCCAATTTTCCCATCCGGCAGCGCCGCGATGTGTCTGAGCGAATTGAGCCTGTGGCCTTCCGGCAAAATAGCTTGATCTACGATGATCCCATTGGCTGACAAAATGGTCAGGTTGGATCGCATCGTGTCGAGATTGAGTTTATCCCGCCCCGACGCCGGATGCGTTCGTAACCCGCCATTCGCCACTGCGAGGTCACCGTTTGACAGTAGAATGATCTCGTGAGGACCGATGCCTCCGGATGAAAACTCGTCGACGCGTTGAAACCCTTGTGCTCTGTCCCAGACACCGATCCGACCCATCCCAGTCTCGAAGGCGTTCTCGGTCGTGAACAGATACGCGCCATCCGCCGAGAAGGTCGCATGGCCGTAAAAGTGCCGACCTTTGGGCGCCATGAGCTGCTGTGTGATCAGACCTTGAGCGCAGTCAATGACGACAGCATAGGTCCCAGGTCTGCGTGCGGTCGCGACAACTTCTGCGTGTTGGGGGTGTGCTGCTGCTGCGTGACCGCGAGCGGGCAGCGAGACTTGAAAGGTGAGGCTCCCATCTTGCCCCAAGCCAACCAGAATGTGATTGCCATCAGGCCGCATGGCCGCACTAATCGCAACCGGAGACCCAACCGCGGACCAAGCGCGCGCTGGCAAGAGAGCGGTTGCTGCCAATCCTGTTAAAACGTCCCTACGCTGCGGCATGCCCGTCTTCACCTAAATCGCCCCCGCCTTAATCGCCATCCAGGGAATTGAACCCGGCTGTAGTTCCCAGCGGCTTTCCAATCTCGTCGTTGACTGCATTTCTGATGTCGCCCACGGTGCGTTGCAGCGCCTCGATACGAATGCGCTGGCCTGGATTGGCGACGCCGGCCAATGCTGGGTCCTCCAGAGAAGCGGCGCGCTCTTTGGCTGCAGCGAAGGCCGCTTTGGTCTGCGTCAGATCTCCATCGAACATGGTCGTCGCCAACGCTTCCAAAGCATCGAGGCTCAGAATGATGTGTCGCAGCGACCTTTCAGATCTGCGGGCTTCCGCACGTTTTGGACGCGGGCGCTCAAAACTGCCCAACGGCCTACCAAGGCGTTGATCATGCAGGAATTCAAGGCCTGTTGAGAGAGCCGTATAAAGCGCGCGCTTGACATCTTCTGCAGATTGAAAGCGTTCATTGCCTGTCACACCTGCGGTTGCCATCAGACTTGCAAAACCGGGCCAGTCGTCCAGAATAATGCCCGCCTTTGCTGCGAGTCCCAATGAGATTGCTTGCGTCAATCTGCAGGCATAGTCAGGGTCCGGCTGAGCATCATAGAGTAAGCGCTCCAGGGCGGTAAAGCCCTGCGCTGCAGCAGAAACCTCACCAAATTGTTCTGGTTCGTCGACAATCGGATCTGACGCGCTTGTGAGGCGTGCGAGGGCTTTGCCAGTGCTGTCTTTTGGGTCTGGCCAAAACGCCATGGACAGCGACAGGCCGCGATCCTCAATTGGTCCAAACTGGATATGCGAAATGCTGATCCATGCGTCGTAGGCCGCGTGAAAGTGAGGGCGCACTGCGCGAGTTGAACAGTCTATGCTGGAAGCATTGGACAGCTCAGCAGTTGTGGCTGCAAGGCTTGCGTACCCGGGTGCGATATGGCTCTCGATTACTGCATCTACATCCGCAAAAGTGGGACCTGCAACACATGACAGTAGAAGCACCGTTCGTGTAAACATCTATAAACTCTCCAGAAAGCGGATCAGAGCGGCTCTGTCTTCGGGCGGCATTTCGATGACTTCTTGTTTTTGTGATTTCGCCTCACCGCCGTGCCAAAGGATGGCTTCGAGCAGCGAGCGTGCGCGACCATCATGCAGGAAATAGGTATGGCCTGAGACCGTCTCTGTCAGGCCGATGCCCCATAGGGGCGGCGTCCGCCATTCTTGCCCGTTTGCCCGCGCCTCAGGTCTGTTGTCGGCAAGGCCGGGCCCCATGTCATGCAACAGCATGTCGGTATAGGGCCAGATTAATTGAAAACTTTGCTCAGGTTGATCCGTCAGGCGATGTGTAACGAACTTTGGCGTGTGGCACGAAATGCATCCTGTCTCATAGAACACCTGCTTGCCGCGCAGCACCTCTGGGTCATCCAAATCACGACGCGCGGGCACGCCCAGGTTAGATGAATAGAAGGTGACAAGCCGCAGGCCTTCATCGCTAATCTCGGCATCGTCGTGAATAGGCGTGTTGCCATCGGGCGCTATCTGACACGCGGTTTGTGCGGCCGAGCATTCCCCGGCGCCGGATGAGAACAGCGTGGATGATATCCCGATATCGCCGTGAAAGGCCGAAGCGGACTGTTCCCAAACAGACGGTTGTCCCGCCTTTAAGCCGAAGCGACCCAGCATGGGGACCCCGTATTCACGCGACATGACGATCTGCGCGCGACCCGAAATCCCGTCGCCGTCCCTATCGTTCGGGTCTGCAAGTGCAAGGATATCCGCGGCCGGAATGGCGTCGAGCAGGCCCAGACCGATCATTTGCGGGGCTACGCGCGGCGACAGCATGATGCCCGGGTGGGTGGGGCCATAGCCCAGATTTGAGAGGGCATAGGTTGGTTTGCGGAGACTAGCGACCTCTCCGCCTGAAAGCTCAATTTCGATGTCTTCGTAAACCATCTCGAGCTTCGCCTCAGAAGCATGACCGGCGATCCCAAAATCCTGGATCTGCTCCCCGTATATGGGGTCTGGCAGTGAGGCGAGATAGTCTTCGATCTCAGATACATCCGGTCCACCGGGGCCGGGCCCGCCGGGTATGGAGACACGCATGAGCATGGACACAGCCGTATCATCGGGGCCTTCTGGTGGATGCCCGCGGCCGTCTTTCAGATGACATCTTTGGCAAGACCGAGCGTTGTAGAGCGGGCCAAGGCCGTCTGAGGCCAAGGTTGAGGAGGGGGAAGAAACCCAGAGCTTTTTGAAGAGCCCATTCCCAACCTTGAAGTCCAACTCGCGTTCAAAGCTGATATTGCCTGAAGCTTGGCTGAAGGCATTGGATGTGTCCCGGGGTCGGACTGTTGCGCCTCCTGCTTGATTCGTCTCGAATGCTTCAGGCTTCGAAAAATCGCGCGTGGGACGTACCACGCCCTCGATCCTCGAGGTTTCTTCTGCAGTTCGGGGGACGATTTGAAGGTGTAAGTCTAACAATACAGGCTCAGCGTCAGCATTTTGCGACAAAAAGCTGATGAAAACAGTAAGAGTCAGGCTTGAGAAAATCTTCATATCTTATAAATATACTCAGGAATGCGCCGTGGCGAGCCTCTTTGTCAGCGCAAACCTGAAAGAGTCCGCGACATGGTGCCATCTCCGACAACTGCGACACTGAACTGGGCGCAATCGCGAGATGTGGAGGATGATGCAAACATAGCGTTTCATCCCGAGGCTTGGGCCTTCCTCAACCATCTAAGGTTTGTCGCGATGGAGTGTCGCGTCAAACCAAGGACAGATTTGTTTGAAGCATGTGCATTGCTAAAGGTTGAACGTTCTGCATCGCGCGACGCCCATGCCGAAGCCTTGATGCGCTGCCTGAGTGAGGCTTTCGGCAAGCCAGCCAGGCTGTTTGCGCCAGGGACAACCGAGCAAACCTTCGACGAGCAGTGGCTCATGCGTCTTGGAATGGCTTGCGGGCAGAGTGACGAAGATAGCGTGCGTTTTCTTCTAAGTTCTCGCGTTGCGTTTGAAAACCGTCGCTTGGTGCGGTTTCTGATTGGTCGGATTGCCGAGTGTTTTTCTCTGAATTAGAATTATTCTAAAAACTTCTTGCCTCTGCTTTGGAGTTGCCTAGTTATAAGGCAGCGCCAGCCAGCTTTGTTGCAAGCCAGCCGAAAATATTGATTTCGAGGGAGCCGAGATGACCCAGACAGCTGTCGCGCTGTCCACCGATGCGCGTGCCGCCATCGTGGAAGCACTGAACCAATCCGTTGCAGAAACTGCAGTGACAACCATGCTTGCCCAGAATTTTCACTGGAATGTCACCGGTATGGCCTTTGGCCCGCTGCATGATTTGTTCCAGAAAATCTATGAAGACCATTTTGTTGCGCAGGATGATCTTGCTGAACGCATCAAAGCAATCAAGGGACATGCGGAGGGTACCCTTGCCGGCATGTTGAAACGCTCGAAGATCAAAGAACATGACGGTCATGCGTCCGACAAAGAAATGATCAAAGCCATGCAAGAGGCGCAAGAAACACTTGCGGCCACTTTGGCGGGGGCCGGAGCGCTGGCCGCAGAACACGGTGATACACTGACCGAGGATCTGTGCATTGCACGCGGTCAGGAACATGAAAAGTTCGCTTGGTTTTTGCGCTCTCACCTCGCGTGAGGTCGGGAAGCTTTTAGGTATAAATGCAAAGGCAGCCACCATTGCCACCCAGCCACCGACCCCGGTAGCGAGGCAGCGAGGTAGCCACCTGAGCGAGGCGTTTTAACAAACGCCGGGAGGTCAAGCCACGTCTCGTACAGCCGGGATTGGCTTGACCTTTTTCTTAAGACATTTTCGCAGGTATTGCGGCGCCCAGTGGCGGTACTTGCCCAAGCGAGATTGCTGGCCCACAAGCATTTCGACAAACGCTTCGCGGTGTTTGTTTTTCTTGAGCTCTTTGAAAAGCGATTTCTGCGCTTTTGTCATTGAGCAGCCGATGCA
>JBCBAO010000201.1:0-4922 GCA_038532405.1 Pseudomonadota bacterium
GAACCTTGGCGTTGATCCAAAATATGCCGACCAGATGGTGCGCGGTGTGTGTAATTTGGATCAACGCCAAGGTTCACGGCAATCTCGACCGTTTCGTCGAACTTTGCTTTTGCGTTCGATTTTACAAGGCTCACCGCTTCGGCAACGGAGTACAGCTTGTCTACATCCACCGATGAGCGTGCCGCTTTCAATCTCTTTCCAACAGCCATCGTCCTACCTCACCACTTCCAAGCCCATGGAGCGGGCTTGTCCGGCAATGATCTCCGCGCCCGCATCCAGATCGTTCGCATTCAAATCAGCCATTTTCTGCTCGGCAATCTCGCGGCATTGGGCGAGCGTCACCGTGCCGGCGGTTTCATAGCCCGGCTTGTTGGCGCCCTTCTTAAGCTTGGCCGCCTTCATCAAAAGCGTGGAGCCAGGGGCGGACTTCACCACGAACGTAAAAGACTTGTCCTGGTAATAGTCGATGACAACCGGCAGCTTCAGGCCACCTTCCATGCCTTGGGTCTTGGCGTTGAACGCCTTGCAGAATTCCATGATGTTTATCCCGCGCTGGCCGAGGGCGGGTCCGACGGGCGGGGATGGGTTGGCCTGACCGGCCGGAATCTGGAGCTTCAGCTGCCCCAGCAGTTTCTTCGCCATTTTGTCCTCACAACATTTGACGTGGACGGTGGTCTTTCGATCCGCCCGGTTGAGATTAGAGGCCCCGCGGTCATGCGCCGAAGCAACGCTCCCGCAAGGAGCGCGCCTCATGCGGCAGAAACCCGCGGGCGTCAAGGGCAACCGCGCGCGGAACAAAAGCCAAAACCGCATGTCGATCAAATTCGACCGATCCTTTTCACACGCCTTAAGGGAAAAATCCGTACTTTCGCAACAACTTCATCAATGGGGAATTGAGGGACCTTAAAGGATGATCGTCAGACGGGCGTTTAAAGCATTGGCAGCAATCGGTCTCGCGATTGCTCTGAAAGTCGGCGTCTCCCTGATTTGGAGTGG
This sequence comes from Pseudomonadota bacterium, assembly GCA_038532405.1. Lineage (GTDB taxonomy): Bacteria > Pseudomonadota > Alphaproteobacteria > Caulobacterales > Hyphomonadaceae > CALLCD01. The sequence continues at coordinate 997 of JBCBAO010000201.1, forward strand.
CGACGAAGCGCAAACACCAACACAATCCCCACCATCGACCATCACCTCTGCTGACCTGATCAAAATAGACTTTGGCGCAGAGGTGCCACCGGCCGCCTGGTCACGCATGATCGCCGTTGATATTCTCGCCGAGTACGCCCAGCCGCCTTTCGATCTCAATGTGCTGCGCGCGCACCCTCCGGAGACCTTTTCCCCGGACACATCCACCCTGATTGCCCTTGGCCTCGCCGAAGAGGATCGGCGCAACACGAATACTGCGGAAACAAATCAATTCCTGGCTTTCGCCTGCAACAACGACCAAGCCCGTGCCTGCCGCAATTATGGACACAATCTGGACACGGCAGCACGCTCTCGCCGCGATCAGGTGCGCGCTATGGAATACATCCAAAAGGCCTGTGATCTCGGAAATGACTATGGTTGCCTCGACCTGATCAATTTCAAGCTCATCCACGAGCGCCTCACCGACGAAGACCTTCCCGACGCCCTTACCCGCTCGAACGCCTATTGCAACGATAACTTCTCCATCTCATGCCACGTCTACGCCCACGTTCTTTCCCGCACTGACCAGCCTGGCCCAGCCCTGGAAACCGCCTGCCACCGCGGGATCGAAAGTGCCTGCGGGCTTTTTTCGAATACACTCCAACAGAAGGATAATCCGGAAGCGACCCTTGCTGCCTTCAAAGCCGCTTGTGAACGGGGCATCAAATTTACCTGTTTCAATGCTGGATTTGCGTCAATGCAAATCGGCGACGAGACAACAGGCATCGCATATTTGGAGCCCTTGTGTGAGGAGGGCTACTCAAATTCATGCTACAATGCGGCCATTGCCTATAAAGACCGCTCGCAAAGCGGAGATGGACTGCGGTCTGCCCAAATGGCCCATAAGGGATGCAGTGATGGTGATAAGATGGCCTGCGCCTTCTATGCCGAAAAGCTGCTGAACGGAGCTGGCATCCTTGCCGATATCGAGGGCAGCAAACGCGTTGCGGAACCGAGCTGCCAAAACCGCGAGCCATGGGCCTGCGAAATCCTCGCCGACTACTATTTCCGCCACACCCAGGCCAGGGATTACGGCGAGACAGTCCGCGACCTCTACAGTTTTGCTTGCCAGTCAGGCCGCCTCGGCTCCTGCCGCCAGCTCGCCGCCGTATTTGCCGGAGGCTTTGGTGTTCCGCGTGACCTGCCCCGCGCCATGCAGCTCCTCGAATGGACCTGTGGCGAAAACGATGCCCGCAGCTGCGAAGAGCTTGAACGCAGACGGGCCAATCAATTGATCGATTAACCCAGCAATTCAGCCCCTTCAATAAACAGGCTTCAATATGAATGTTCGCCTAAATCTCCGCCGGCTCGTTTTCGGTACAGCTGTGATCAGCTGCCTTGTGGGATGCCAGGGCCCATCGCCTGCACAGCAGCAGCCCTTAACCCTCCCCGCCGCGGCGGAGATCCCAGCCGAGGCGTGGTCCCGCTTGCCGAGCGCGGATATTCTCGCGACCTACACCACCGATGCGTTCGACTTTGAGACCCTTATCAAATCACCACCGGACACACTTTCTCCGGATATGGCGACCCTCGTTGCCCTAGCGGTTGGTCACCGCGCAGAGACCCCCGATCAGGATGCGATGACCTTTTTTGCCTATGCCTGCGAGCACGGCCAGGCCCGCGGCTGTCGCAATTACGGCTACGATCTTTTCAGCAATGCAATCGCGGCCAGTGATAGTCAGATGGCGTCCGACGCCCTGTCCTACTTCAAGCAGGGCTGCGATCTCGGGAACGATCTTGCCTGCCTGGATCTCATCGATAATCTGGATCACTATAACCGCCTGGAAGCAGGCGATTTTCAGGCGGCCCTGGATCAGCTGAAGCCCTATTGCGAAGAGAATTTTTCAATCTCTTGCCGGACCTATGCGAGCGTCTTGCGAAAGGCCGGACAGATCGAAACAGCCATCGAGGTCCTGGAAAAACGATGCGCCGAAAGCCAAGATGATGCCTGCGATCATTATCTGGCGGACGCCCTCCTGGCAGGCGGCCGGATTGAGGAGGCGATCGGATACTTTGAACCCCTTTGCGGAGACAGCAACCTTAACGCCTGCTACAATATCGGCGTCGCTTATGCGCGGCTGAAAAGCTATGAGCAAGCCACGCCATATTACCAATTGACCTGCGATGCCAGGCATATCGAGGGGTGCATCGCGCTTGGAAAAGCGCGCCTCCAGGGGCGCGGAATCGATGAGGATATCGATGCCGGCGTCCAGCTTTTGGCGTGGGCTTGCCAACACGGGAGTTCTCGTGGATGCGAAGCCCTTGCGGACCACTATATGGCCATCGCATCTGAAGATGCGCATGTCCTCGCTGCCTACGATCTCTATGATCGAGCTTGCGAGGCGGGCCGTCTCCATAGCTGTGGTCAGCTCAGCTTTCTTCTCTATGAAGGCAAGTCGGTAAAAAGGGATGTTGAGAGAGCCCGCACCCTCCTCTCATGGCTCTGTGAGATCGGTGAAGAAGGCATGTGCGACACACTACGCATGCGCGACCAACTGCCAGGCGGCATGCTGACAATAGAGCTCGATGGCGAGACACTCTCCTGCTCGCTCGACAGCTTCTATCAGTGCAACAAGTTCGGGTGGGACATCCTACACAACCAGCCAAGTGGCAAGAAATACCCCGACGTCGCCATGTCCATCTTCGAACAGGCCTGTACAGCCAATATCTGGGAAGCGTGCGAGTCCGCCGCCATGCTCCTGGGCAGCCCAACCAATGGCATTCCGGAGGACCGGGAGAGAGCCCTCACCTATTATCAACGCGGCTGCCAAATGGGGTACCAACGCCATTGCCTTGCTGCGCGGGATTACGATCTGCGCCCTTGGCAAGAACAAAGAGCCGAATTGATCGAGCGATACCGACCCAAGGCCGACTGATCTCTCGACCTCGGAGCCTCGTTTCGAACAGCGCACAACAAAGCCCTGCGGCGCACCCCGCTTGCGCCTATGCGCGTTTCAAAGGCTTTTGCGACGGCGCGCCTTGGGCCTTTAGAAGGGTTTGCATATCATCCAGTGGGGCGGGCTCTGCAAACAGGTAGCCCTGTAAATAGTCGCAGCCGATCCGCTCCAGGATCTTGCGTTGCTCGACCGTTTCAACCCCTTCGGCCACAATTTGGATCCCAAGGCTTTTGCCAACGGCCACCATGGCGGAGATAATCGGAATGCTCCGATCATCCGTCGTCAACTCGCGCACAAAACTGATGTCAATCTTGAGGCGCGAAAGGCTCAACTGGCGCAAATATCCCATGGAGGAATAGCCAACGCCGAAATCGTCCAGGGCGACATGCACGCCAAGCCCCCGTAAGGCCTCAAGGGTTGCCTTCGCGCGGTCCATATCTTTTAGAAGCGATGTTTCGGTGATTTCCAGCATTAGCATACCCACCGGAACCTTGTGGCGCTTCAATAGATCAGCAACTGTCTGGACGAAATCGGCCCGGCCGAATTGCTGGGCGGAGATGTTCACGGCGACACGCACACCGGGCATGCGCTTCATGTCCTCACAGACCGTGTTGAGAATATGCCCGCTCAACTCAAAAATATGGCCGGAGGACTCGGCCACTTTGATAAAGGTGGATGGCGCAATCACACCAAGGGCGTCGTCGGTCCAGCGCGCCAGGGCCTCGACACTGTTCACCCGGCCGGACCCCGGATTGAAGATCGGCTGGTAGTGCATCTTGATATCGCCATTGGCGATGGCGTCGCGCAACTTGTTTTGCACGTGCTGCTCCAGCTGGCGTTCCCCTTCCAGGCTATGCTCAAACAGGGTGTAGATGCCACGCCCCTGGTCCTTCGATGCATATAAGGCCGTATCAGCGCGATCGGTTAACCGCGCAATCGTTTCGCCATGTTGGGGGTACTGGGCAAGGCCAATCGAAACGCCGATTTTCA
>JBCBAO010000202.1:0-4896 GCA_038532405.1 Pseudomonadota bacterium
GGATCTCGCGCCCTGAACATTACCGATTTTTTCGATAACAATTTGACGCTAGCAATCTGCCAAGCCCGGATCAACACGGTTCATGTTTCATTTACATTTCTTTTTTCGGCAATCGGCACGCGATTCCCATAGGAAGTGGGGAAATCCTTGCCTCCCGGGGCTGCAAAAATATCGGATATATATAATGAGGTGGCTGGGGCGCCAGGATTCGAACCTGGGAATGCCGATACCAAAAACCGGTGCCTTACCACTTGGCGACGCCCCAACGAAAGAGACGCGGGAGATACCCAATCACACCTATAATGGCAACACCCTATGTGTCGCAGCTGAAATCAATTGAGAGCATTCGGTGACCGCCTCCCCCCGGAGATCCACCAAAAGACTGGGGATAGGGAGCGATAAGACATAGGTGTGACATTGGCCTGACGGCAGGGAACACCGAAGTTCTGATTGCATTTGTTAAGAATTGCCTTATTCTTTATCGATAAAGATTTTTAGGTAAATGCCTTAGGAGCTATCATCACGTGAGAACTTTTCTTCTGTCCATGGCGGGTGCGTTTGTTGCCCTAGGCCTGTTCGCGATTATCGGCCTGTTCATGCTGTTTTCCATTATCGGCGCGGCAACAAGCGTGGAAAAACAACCCAGTGACCTCGTGCTCACGCTGGATCTCAATGTCCCTTTGACGGACCAGGCTCCGCTGACGGGCTTCGAGGCGCTGTCGGGACGGCCCGGATTTATTGACCTTTTGGCAAAAATCGATGCCGCCACATCGGATCCGAATGTAAAGGGCATGTTTGTACGCGCGCCTCAATTGGGCATTGGAAGCTCCCGCGCGGAGGAATTGCGCGGTGCGATCAAGGACTTTCAGGACGCTGGAAAGTACGTCATCGCCCACTCCCAGGGCAGTTTTTCGACCGGGCCTTCGGGACTTCGCGCCATCTCGGCGGCGGATGAAATCTGGGTTCAACCTGGAACAGATCAAATGACAACGGGGGTATCTTTCGAAACCCTGTTCCTAAAAGGCTTGCTGGATAATCTTTCGGTGATTTCGGAGATTGAAGCGTTCTATGAGTACAAGAACGCACCCAATACATTTAAAGAAACCGATTATACTGCGCCGCATCGCGAGGCGATGACCGTGCTGGCAGACTCGCTCTGGACTGAGTCCCTGAACGATATCGCAGCTGACCGTGGATTGCCGGTTGCAACCTTGAGAGCTGAACTTGAAGCAGGCCCGATGAGCGCTGACCGTTTGGTCGACTTCAAACTGATGGACACGCTTGGCTGGCCAGAAGAAGCGGCCGAAGCAGCCAGGGATCGAGGAGGCGAAGGCAACCTTCTTGAGCTTGCAAAATACACGCCCCCCAGCGTTGGCGCACGTGCAGAGCATATTGCTTTGGTGGGTGGCGAAGGCGCGATTGTCACCGGCGGCACAACCGGTAGCGGACCATTTAGTGATGGCAGCGCATTCTCTTCAGATCCGATCGCAAATTCGATTCTCGAAGCTGGACGCAATGAAAAGGTCAAGGCGATTGTCTTTCGGGTCGACAGCCCCGGCGGATCGCCAACCGCTTCAGATCAGATCTGGCGGGCCATTGAGCGCGTCCAGGAGGATGGGAAGCCCGTCGTGGTTAGCATGGGGTCCCTCGCCGCGTCGGGCGGATATTATGTGTCCACAGGTGCCGACTATATTCTCGCCAGCCGGTCCACAATTACCGGATCGATTGGAATTTTTGGCGGCAAGCAGACGATTTCTGGCGGGCTTGAGCGGGTTGGTATCAATCCAAGGACCCTGAGCGTGGGCGGCGATTTCGCAGACGCTTTTGGAACCGACCCCTTTACCGACGCTCAACGCGAGGACCTGATTGCGAGCCTGAAACGCGGCTATGATCGATTTACGGGTCTTGTTGCAGAAGGTCGAGATATGACCATTGAAGACGTGCATGAAGTCGCGCGCGGGCGCGTCTGGAGTGGTGCCGATGCCTTCACGCGGGGGCTCGTTGACGAAACCGGCGGTTTTCTGGATGCAATTGACAAGGCCAAAGACCTTGCCGGCATCGATGCAGATGCCAAGGTCAGGCTGGTGAATTACCCAGCCCGCAAAACCGGTTTCGAAGCTCTTGAAGATCTGTTCGGGGCATCGGAAGACGTTGCCCGTGCGGCGAGCGTTATAGGTGCCCTTGCAGGTGACGAACGCCTGGACGCCGCGCTCACTCAAATGCAACTCCTGCAAACAGAGCGCAGCCAAGTGATGGGGCCAATCCTCATCGAACGCTAGTCGACTTGCGGCGATATATCTGTATGGAACCCGTCTGCGGATTGCCGACTGGCAAGCGCCGGTCTAATCATGGGCTGCGAAGATATGCCGGAGACCGTAAATGATAGGCAGACTAATCAGCTCAGCCGTCTTGGCCGCATGGATCGTGCCCGCCAGCGCTAGCGCGCAGCAGGATCTTTCCGGCCTCTATGAATGCCAGGAAGAAATCATTACCGGTGACCGTCTTGAATGCTATGACCGGGTCGTTGAGGCGCTGCGATCGGAAGCCTTGAAAGCGAGCGCGCAGCCGCCAGCCCCGCCAACGGCAGACCCGCCTTCCGGGGCAACGGCCCCACTTTCGGAGGCCGAGCCCGTTGCGGCCGCGACCGCAAGCCCAGCTCCGGTGGTTGCAGCTGCCCCCGCGCCGCGCCGCGCAACGGAACCAAACCGGCTCGTGCGGGCCGTTACAGCCGTTACCCGGGATGCCGCGGGCAAGGTTTTGGTGGAACTTGATAATGGTCAAATTTGGCGACAGATAGATGACGTAAATCTGGTGCGCACATTGCGGCGAGATACGATTGAAGAGGCAGAACTGCGCCGCACACGATTCGGCGCGATTTGGATAAAACTGGATGGTGGCCGCGCATTTAAAGCGCGGCGCGCGAATTAAGTCTCTGTAAGGTTAGGTCGAAAAATGGATATTCGCAAAGTCACCGAACGCTTGTCGGTTTCCCCACAAATAACTGAAAACGACCTGGCGGCGATCAAATCGCTTGGGTTTAAAACTATTCTTTGCAATCGGCCCGATGGGGAAGAAGGTGAGATGCAGCCAAAGATTATAGACCTTAAGTCAGGGGCGGAGGATCTTGGCCTAACCTTCCTCGCTTTGCCGTTCGCTGGCGCGCCATCGCCTGAAGTCATTGAGCAGCAAGGCCAAATGATCGCCGCTGCCGATGCGCCAGTGCTTGCATTTTGCCGCTCCGGTACGCGCTCCATTACAGCGTGGGCGCTGTCGCAGGCCGGGCAAGGGAGAGGACCTGAGATCATAGAGGCCGCTGCTGAAGCCGGTTATGATTTATCGGGTCTTGCGGCGCATCTCTAATCGCAAAAAAGACACAGGCTTGTGATGGATCAGTCAGCCAAGTTGCATGAGCGGCCAGTTGAACCGGGCACTTCGCTATGTATCTTGATCCGTGAGATTGCAGCCATCATCGCGCTGCAGTGTAGACCTGAGGAGTTCGATTTATGAACGATCGTATGTGGCTATCCGATTTCGAGTATGCCGATGGTGAGCTCCTCGTCAAAAAAACCGGGGCAAAAATTCCCTTCAAGCTCGGATTGCTGCACGACGTTTTTACCTGGTTTGCGTTTTACTTTTTTGCACAAAGCTGGCGGATCTGGCGGCGCGTCACCGGTCATAAAAGGCCTACAATTGCTTTTGTTCCGGACAAACCCCGCCCTTGGTATTTTATCTGGCCGGTTATGCATGTTGCTGGTGCCAAGATTATCAGTGACACCAAATCCGCCGACATTGTCTTCCAATTCGACGACACAACCGTCAGCGACCACATGGTACCTGAGACAAAACCTGGCGCTGTTTTGGTAAACTTCGACTGTCGCGATATTTCGAAAACCCTTATCGCCGATGTTTTCGCCAAGGCAGCGGGATATGATCTTGCCGTTGATCCGCGGACCTATGATGGGCCAATCGTAGAGAAGTCAGAGGCAAATGCAGCCCATGATGGGCGCATTATTGTTGGCCCAATGGAGCCGATTGCGGGAAAGACATATCAACGGCTCATCGACAATGAAATTCCAGGCGGGCTCGTGGAAGATCTAAGAACCTGTATCGTCGGCGGCGAACCCACCGTCGTTTTCCGCAAACGCCGGCCACTGGATCGCCGGTTTCTCAACGAAAATGCAGAAGTTGTTCTGGATAAGCCCAACACCGTTTACTCAGCCGAAGAACTGGACATCATTCGCCGCTTCGCTGCAGGCATTGGCCTGGACTGGGGGGGTGTTGATGTGCTCCGCGACCGGCACTCGGGTAAAATTCATATTGTCGATGCCAATAAAACCGATATGGGCCCGCCCGTGGCCCTTGCCCTCGGCGGCAAGTTGCGCTCAACACGGCGCATGGCACACGCTTTTGCTGCGGCATTCGCACCCAAGAAACACTGAGCCCTCAGCAGAGCTAACTTAGCAGCAGTAAGAAAGACCCTCCTTGGGCAATCTCGGACCATGGCATCTCCCATACCTTTTATTCGTGACATCGACTTTGAATATGGTCGGGTCGATACCGTCAGCCCGCTGATCCGGCGTGTGATTGCGAACAATCCAGGCCCTTTCACCTTTATCGGCACGGGTGTCTATATCGTTGGCCATGGCAATGTGGCCGTGATCGATCCTGGCCCAATGCAGGCCGATCACTTCGATAATCTGAAAGCTGCCCTCGCGGGAGAAACGGTGACCCATGTTCTGGTCACCCATGGGCATTCGGACCATTCCCCCCTCGCCGCCCCCCTCGCGGAGTGGGCTGGCTGCAAGACATACGCCTATGGCTGTGCGGTGCCAACGGCCAAGGGCGAGCTTGGCTCCGAGGACGATCCGGATTTCTCTCCGGATGTCCGCCTTTGTG
>JBCBAO010000203.1:0-4874 GCA_038532405.1 Pseudomonadota bacterium
CTCCAGGCGTTTAATAAGCTTGTACTGCAGACCTCCAAAGAACGAGACCGCCTGGCAGCGATACCCATCATCGGCTTCGCACTCTGCAATCAATGCCTTCTGTTTCGCATCGATCGCGTCGAAGCGTTCTCGGCCCGATAAGCCTTCCGTTAAATCTCCAGTGATCGCTTCGGTCACATCGGAGACTTCCACCGTAACATATACGCGGGAGCCGGGCGCTGCGGGCAGCTCGTCGGCTTTTGTGGCGGCAAGAAATCCATCCTCCAGATAATTGTTCGCTTCGGTGGAATTGAACTGTATCGATCCGCGCGCGCAGTGATGGTTGGTCACGACCAGTCCGTCAGGCGATACGAATGAGGCCGTGCATCCCCCTAAGGAAATCACAGCACCCATGGGAAATTCCGTTAAGTCGGTGAGTTGCCCTGGCTCCAGATTAAGGCCGGCTGCGCGCAGATTCTCCTCGATTTCCGGCAACTGATCCGGCGTGAACATGCCTTCCTTGGCCAGAGCGGGATTTGCGGTGGCCAATGCCAAACCAGATCCGATCAATAGGGCGAATTTTTTCACGGCAAACTCCCTCAAAACAGTTTCATCCTCCGTTGAAGCAGGGATAGGCGGTGATGGAAAGCCGATTTGGATAATCAGCGTCCTTTAAATGTCCCCAGCTCCGTGTGGCGCGCTTTGTGGGAGGCATATGATCGCTCCGGCGCAAAATTCGTGCTTATGGATTGTGGCGTTGGAGTTCTTGCCAAATACTGCAGCTGGCTTAATGGCACTGATCATGAGTTCCGAAATCGAAGCATTTGAAGTGCGAGTTCAGTCTGCGCTGGATAGAAAAACGAAGCCCATTGGTGCCCTTGGCCGGCTTGAACCTCTTGCGGCTCAGATCGCCCATATTCAAGGTACGCTTTCCCCACGTGCGGAGACTTGTACCCTCACAATATTTGCTGGCGATCATGGCATGGCGACAATGGGCGTGTCGGCTTATCCCCAAGTGGTAACGCGGCAAATGGTACAAAACTTCCTTGCGGGCGGTGCGGCGGCCAATGTCTTTGCCCGGGCTGTGGGGGCGGAGATACAGGTTGTAGATGCTGGGATTGCCGGCGATCCAATTGAACATCCAAATCTAATCAATTGCCGCATTTCATCGGGCACGGAGAACGCAATCGAAGGCCCGGCGATGACGCAGGGCCAACTCGGCGACGCTCTAGAGGCTGGGCACTCAATCGGGAAAAATATAGATGCCGATGTTGCCTGCTTCGGTGAGATGGGCATTGGCAACACCTCAGCTGCGTCACTCATTGCTGCAAAATTGCTGGGCCGGCCAGTGGTGGAACTGATTGGTCGAGGCACCGGGCTCGATAATGAGGGCCTCACTTTGAAACATTCCCTTTTGGAGCGCGCAGCAATTCGGACACCAGATTTGCTGACAGTAGAGAACGCACTCTGCGAATATGGCGGGTTCGAAATCGCGATGATGGCTGCGGCTATGGTATCTGCTGCGAAAGCCAGGCGTGTTGTCCTTGTAGATGGGTTTATTTCAAGTGTTGCAGCCCTTTGTGCCGACAGGATGGCCCCGGAATGCCGGGCCTCTTTTGTGTTTGCGCACCGATCTGCGGAAGCTGGCCATGATATCGTATTGGAGGCTCTTGGGGCAAAAGCTCTCCTCGATCTCGATATGCGTCTCGGCGAGGGCACGGGTGCGCTGCTTGCTTTTCCCTTGCTAAAAGCGGCAGCAGCAATGCTTCTGGATATGGCAAGCTTTGAAAGCGCAAATGTCAGCGGGCCGGTTTAGGGAATTCGATGAGAGGTGAAGTTGCATCCTTCTTGTTGGCCGTGCAGTTTTTGACACGAGTTCCCGTGCAAACGACCATGCTCTACTCGCCGGAGCGAATGGCGGCTTCGGTGGGCTATTATCCAATTGTGGGTGTTCTTGTCGGTGGCACCTCAGCCTTGGTCTTTCTTGCTGCTGGTGCGATTTTCGCGAAGACCATTGCCGTTCTTCTCGCGATTGCGACGGCACTCCTTATAACAGGCGCATTCCATGAAGACGGGCTAGCAGATACCTTTGATGGCATTGGAGGTGGCCTTACGCGGCAAAAAGCCCTCGAAATCATGAAGGACTCTCGGCTCGGGACCTATGGTACGCTCGCACTGGTCATTGCAATTGCACTTAAGGCCGCTGCGTTGATTGCCCTCGATATAGATCTATTGATTGCAGCGCTCTTGGCGGGCCATGGGTTATCCCGGTTTTCCAGCGTGTTGGTCATAAGAACGAGCCGCTATGTCCGAGATGAGGGGACAGGTAAGCCGGTGGCCGGCGGAATCTCGCGGGCCAGTTTCATCCTTGCCCTAGTGACGGCCTGTGCCATCGGTGCCGTCTGGTATACTTGTCTACCGGCAGGCGCGCTCGGTTTTGCATTCGCAGGGCTCGCAATTGGTCATATCTTGATGCGCCTGTTCTTCGAACCAAAGCTTAGCGGTTATACCGGCGATACTTTGGGGGCTGTCCAGCAATCGAGCGAGATTGGCTTTTACTTGGGCTTGGTCGCATGGGTCTGATACTCTTGCGGCATACAACGCCAGATGTCGCGCCGGGCACCTGTTATGGTCGAACAGATCTTGATGTCGCCGTGCAGTTCCACGCTGAAGCTGCAGAAGCTGCTGCCGCTTTGCCGAAATTCCAACGGATTGTGACCAGTCCACTTATTCGATGCCGGAAACTTGCCGCGTTCATTGCCGAGATGACTGGCCTGGACATTTGTGAAGAGCCGCGGGTCCAAGAGATGAACTTTGGAGATTGGGAAGGATGTTTGTGGTCGGATATTCCCCGCCCCCAGCTTGACGCTTGGGCAGCCGATTTCCTCAATGCGCGGCCTCATGGCGGGGAGAGCGTGGCCATTTTTCGGGTCCGCGTGGGTGAGGCACTGATCGACTGGGGCATGGGCGGTGAGCAGACCTTAATCGTTACCCATGCTGGTGTCATTCGCGCTGCGTTATCAAGCGGAGACGCCGCTGAGGACTTTAATATCGCGATCGACTTCGGTGGCTTTGTCACGATACCATCGCCGAAAGGAGCAGCCCCATGAGCGACGCGGAAACGCACAAAAAGAAGATGCAGGAATTACAAGCTGAACAGGAACGCAAAAGAGCCGAAGCGCGCGATCCGGGCCGTGGGCTTGTTCTGGTTCATACCGGAGATGGCAAAGGCAAATCGAGCTCGGCATTCGGGGTCATCATCCGCGCCCTGGGCTGGGATCACAAAGTCGGCGTCGTCCAGTTCATCAAGGGAAAATGGATCACTGGAGAGAAGCGCTTCTTCCAGGAACTTGGCAAGGTTGACTGGCATACGATGGGTGATGGGTTTACCTGGGACACACAGGATCGCGACCGGGATATTGCTGCAGCTGAGGCCGCGTTTGATCGGGGGCGGGGAATGATGGCAAGTGGGGATTATGATCTTGTTGTGCTTGATGAGATCAACATCGCGCTGCGTTATAATTATTTGGAAGTCGAAACCGTTCTCGAGGCCCTCAAAGCTCGATCGCAGAGAACAAGTGTCGTTCTAACCGGCCGAGATGCAAAGTCTGAGCTTTGTGACTATGCTGACCTTGTAAGCGAGATGTGCGAGATAAAGCACCCCTTTAAGGCTGGTATCAAAGCCCAGCGAGGGATCGATTTTTAATATACGATCACTCCATGTCTCAGACTGAGTTTGAAATATTGAGCGAACTTATTGCTCGCAGACGTGACGTACGGCGTTTTCGGACAGATGCTGTGGAGTGGGCGCTTCTGGAAGATGTGTTCCGGCTCGTCGAGCTTTCGCCATCCGTCGGCAATAGCCAGCCTTGGAGATGGGTGAGCGTTGAAGACAAGGTATTGCGCAAGAAAGTTCAGATAAATTTCAACGATGCCAATCGCCTTGCAAGATCCGCTGTCGGCAATGAAAAAAAAGCGCTTTATGACAGTTTGAAGCTCGCAGGCTTAAAAGAAGCGCCCATTCAATTTGCGGTCTTTTGTGACCCGGAGACAGACCAGGGAAAAGGCCTTGGCCGACAAACCATGCCTGAAACATTACATTATTCGGTCGTCTGCTCGATTATGACGTTCTGGTTGGCAGCAAAGGCAAAAGGTCTCGGTGTGGGTTGGGTGTCCATCTTGGATAGCAAGGCGATGACGGCCCTTCTCAATGTTCCAAGCGCGTGGAACTTTGTTGCCTATCTTTGTGTCGGCTACCCGCAAGAAGACCACTATGACCCCGAGTTGGAACGGTTTGGATGGCAAGACCGGTTATGGTCGCTCGATATGATTTTGAGGCGCTAAGAAGGCCAGCCATGCGGTGCTTGGCATTAATTGACTGCGCCAGATTTTTATTCTACGCGCTAGGCCAGATGGTGCTTTCCGAAAGGGAGCTAAGAGGGAAGCCGGTGGAAATCCGGCGCTGTACCCGCAACTGTTAGCCGCGAGCTGACGGCCAATTTGTCACTGGACCCATTGTCCGGGAAGACGGCCCGAAGCGCTGAATGGCGAGCCAGGAAACCTGCCATCGCGTCGTTCGTCCGGAGGCCGGGAAAAGTTCTCTGCGGGCGGGAAGGTAACCTCGATGGGGCCACCTCTCCTTAGAAGCGACATTTGAAAAGGTCTGGCCGCCCGCTTGGGACCTGTCCCAATTGGCCGGAGATGTCGTTCTTGTAAGTGCGCTTTCCATCGGGCGGAGAGGTGCAGGAGGAGTAACTCCATGACGTATAAAACCGTACTACTCGGTGCCGTTTCGCTTGTGCTTGGCTTCCAATTTCCGGCGGTATTTGTATCGCATGCTCAGACAGACGGCGAAAGCGAGCCTGTCGCTGATCAAGCAGTCGAAGATGATGGCC
>JBCBAO010000204.1:0-4855 GCA_038532405.1 Pseudomonadota bacterium
CCCACTGCAGCGGAATAGCGTAATGATCGCGCGTATTTTTCTCAGCTTTATTGCGCTTTCCATCGGCACAATCGGCGTCTTTTACCTCTATGAGCCCAATCTGTTGCTGGCGCGCTATGATCTGATGACCGGCAGCGCTGGCATGGATAATATGCTGCGCTCAACCTATGGCGGCCTGTTTCTGACCTCGGCGCTGGTTTTTCTCTACGGTGTCATCGTTGTTGATCGACAGCGCGACGTACTGGCCTTTGTGGCGATCTTCATGGCGGGCGCGGCCCTTGGCCGGATTGCGAGCATTCTCGCCGTGGGATCTCCACCGGCGGCCATTATGCCCCTGCTCTATTTTGAGATTGTTACAGCTGCGATCGCGGTTGGGCTTTATCGCCGCGTACCGAAGGGTCAGAAATAGGCCATTGTGGCTCATCGGTCTTTGGGCAGTCTTGACTTGACTACAGATGTAATCAAAATGCGTTGCATCCGGCGAACAACCATGGATGCTTCGCATGTACAACAGACTTTTGCTTGCTTTATTTGTCACTTTGGCTGCCTGCGGAAAGAACAGCTTTTCAGATGGCACGCGCAATGCAGAAACGGCTGGGCAGCCAATTTTTCAAACAGCTAGCGGCGAGCAAGTTTCAAAAGCTGACATCGAAGACTTCGTAGCACTCCATATGCAGGATCTTGGGGTGCCGGGGCTATCCTTGGCGATCCTTGATGGAGGTGAGATCGTCTATGCCGGCGCACACGGGGTCGCAAATCTGGAAACCGGGGAGCCGGTTACGGCAGATTCTGTATTTGAAGCTGCTTCGCTGTCAAAACCTGTTTTTGCCTACTTCGCCCTGAAGCTCATTGATGATGGACTGCTGGATCTCGACCAACCGCTCCATGAATACCGACCCCTGCCGGAGCTTGAAGCGGATGGCCGATACCATGCCGTGACGGCCAGAATGGTTCTGAGCCACCGCACCGGATTTCCAAATTGGCGGTGGTTTGATCCGGCACCGGAGGATTGGAAAATTCCGCGGGGCACCATGTATATGAAAGCCGACCCGGGCGCGTTTACCTATTCCGGCGAGGGTTACACCTATCTGGCAACGGTCATAGCCGAGTTGACTGACACAAATATGACGACCCTAGATTCGGTATTTCAAACCAAGGTGGCCGAGCCATTGGGGCTCAATTGCGCCGCCTTTATCCAAACCGCGTGTGTTGGCGCGCGCAAGGTAAAGGGGCATTTCGGCGACGAGGTTTCCGATGAGGTTTGGCCACGATCCTTCCCGGACGACACGCCGCTAACGTTTGGCGCGGCCGGGCGGCTGCACCTCAACGCGGAGGACTATGCCGTCTTTGTGAAGGCCCTGATGGATGAGGATGGGCTTTCGCCGGACCTTTTTTCAGAACTCTATGCGCGCCAAACCGAGGTTCCCGAAGACGCGTCCCTACGGCAAACGAGTGGAGAAGAAGCCTGGGGGTTGGGGCTCGCAATGCAACAGACGCCCTATGGGCTGCGCTATCTGCATGGGGGCAATAATGGGGAGTTCCAGTCCGGAATGATGTTCTTTCGAGAGCGCGGCCTTGGATATGTATTCTTCGCCAATTCTGACCAGGGCCGGGCCTTTGGCGAGCGGTTGGATACGTTTGTGCAGACCGGGCAAATAGAACAGGTGTCCGATACGGGTGATTGACGGCGGACGGGCATCGCGGAGGAATGCTAAGACAGCCTCATGGCCGAAGCGTCATTCGGCAGCTTTGCGGGCGGCCTCTTCCTTGGCTTGGCCGCGCTCAATCAGCCAAACGCACCAGATGCTGCTTTCATAAAGCGCCATAACCGGCACGGTTAAGATGATCTGGGAAATAATGTCCGGCGGTGTGAAGAAGGCTGCAAAGGCCAGTACAATGACGAGGGCATATTTGCGGCCGGATCGAAGCGTATCCGCGCCGACGATGCCCGCTTTGCCAAGGAGCGTTAAGACAACCGGGAGCTGGAAGGAAATCCCGAAGGCGAGCATCAAGGCCATAACGAGGGACAGGTATTCCTTGACGCTTGGCAATAGCTTGATGGCGGCCCCAACGGCCTGGACCTGTTCCTGGGCGAAGGCAAACCGGCCGACCCAGGGCAGCATGACATAGTAGACAAAAGCTGCCCCTGCCGTGAACAGAACCGGCGCAGCGATGAGGAAGGGCAGGAATGCGCCCTTCTCTTCCCTGTAAAGCCCAGGGGCGACGAAGGCGTAGAGCTGCCAGGCGATCACCGGAAATGCGAGGAACAGGCCGGCAAACAAAGCAAGCTTCAACTTGACGAAGAAGAACTCCAGCGGCGCTGTGAAGATCAGCTCCAGCTGAATGTCGCCGCGTGCAGCCTCGGCGGCCTCAACAAAGGGAACAAGGAGCCAATTGTAGATCGGAACGGCAAACGCAAAACACGCCCCCGCGGCAATGGCGAGGGCAAGGCTGGCCCAGATGATCCGGAGGCGCAGCTCGTTCAAATGCTCCAAAAGCGGGGCGCGGCTCGCATCAAGCTCATCATCCGGCAGGATCTCCGGACCTTCCAATTCAGGCGTTTCGGCACTCATTCGCCTTTGCCCGTTGCAGCTTTCTCCGCCTCCATGACGCTGGTGTTCACATCTTCTTCGAAGGCGCGCATATCCGCCATGGCGGCTTCAATGTCCTGGCCGGATTTAAGATCCTCTATTTCCTTACGAAGTTCATCGAGTTCAGCCTGGCGTGCGATATCATCGAAAGCAGCCTGGAACTCCCTTGCCATGGCCCTGCCCTTGGCCACGAACTGACCGAGCCGACGCATGGCCAAGGACAAATCCCGTGGACCAACGACAATCAGGGCAACAATGGCAACGAATATAAATTCGGTAAAACCAAATTGGGGCAACATGGACAGGTCGCCTTCCCTATCACCTTAGGAAGAGGATTTTGCCTCATCCTTTTTTGGAGTCACATCGACGAGGTCTTCCTTGTCGATGGACTTGGTCTCATCCTCTTGTTCATCCTGAAGGCCTGTGCGGAAACTGCGAATGCCCTTGGCAACGTCGCCCATGATCGAGGAAATACGCCCGCGCCCGCCAAATACGAGGACAGCAACGACCAGCACAACGATAATCTGCAAGGGTCCTACAGAGCCCATTTTGGCCTCCTTCTATCTATTCACATAACACTTTACGCGCAACCGGCCTTTGGCTCAACGCTGGAACCGTTAACCGGCCGTTTCGTCGCTATCGCCAATGAAGTCCGTTACAAAATCGGTTTCTTCAATTGCAGCCTCCGGCAGAAGATCATCCTCCGCAGGCTCCGGCAGTGCAGATGGATCGGCCTGGAAGCCTTCTGGAATAACATCGGAGAGGAGACCTTCAGCTTCCAGCTCAGATTTGCCCGGTAAAACGGTCAGGTCTTCGAGGCCGAAATGCTCAAGGAATTTATCCGTTGTGCCCAGTGTTACGGGACGGCCCGGCGTTTTTCGCCGGCCTTTTGTCTTGATCCAACCAGTTTCCAGAAGCCCGTCTATGACGCTTTTCGATACAGCAACGCCGCGCACGGCTTCGATCTCGGCCCGTGTTACGGGTTGTCCATAGGCAATGATGGCGAGGGTTTCGAGGGCCGCCTGACTCAGTTTCTTCTGAACATGGCGTTCCTCCACGAACAGGAATGCCAAATCTTCAGCGGTTTGGAAGCGCCATTTCCCGGCAACCTCAACCAATTGTATGCCGCGGCCTGCATAGGTGCGCTTCAGTTCCATCAGGACCTCAGCCGGCTCAACACCTTGGGGCAGAATTTCAGCGATCTGACCGGCTCCGATCGGCTCTCCCGCCGCAAACAAGACAGCCTCGGCGCGGCGCACGGCCTCAGCCATAACATCCTGCAGCGTATCCCGGTGATCGGCGGCCGAGCGCTGGTAGGCAAATGATAATTGGCGCACCGCTTTGCGGATATCTTCGCTATTGGTCTCGTCCGTCATCTGGGTCTCAAGCGGTCTCATGGTGCTGCGCCCTCCGAAGTTTCTTGTGCCAGGCCGCGCAGATAGAGCGGCGTGAAGTGCGCATCTTGTCGAACATCGACATCGCCATCCCTTGCAAGTTCTAGGGCAGCTGAAAACACACTCGCTGTAATTGATCGTTCAGGCAACTCCGTCCCGGGAAGCGCGACTTTGCGACGGATCGCATCGAGGCTGGCCCACTGGTCCATATCCGGCAGCAGCGACCGAAGGGACTGGCGTGCGGCCTCCAGTGGCAGGACATATTGCTTCTCTATCCTGTGGGGGGCGGCTTCCTCTTTACGGAGTCGAATGGCCCCGAATGCCTGGGTCAAATGATAAAGGGTCGCGTCGTATTCGGTATGTTTGATGATTTTCGGTTGCTCGGGCGCGCCGCGCAGGAACACGACATTGTCGAGGATCGGTCCGTTCTGCAAAGCTTCGCCGGCAGTGCGCATCGCTTCGAGCCGTTTTAAACGGAAGGCCAGCCGGTCGGCCATATCTTCGGCGGTATCTTCTGAGCCTTCGGTGTTATCGGTTTTTGGCAGCAGAAGTCTGGATTTCAGGTAGGCGAGCCAGGACGCCATCAGCAAATAATCCGCCGCTAGATCAATCCGGCGCGCCTTCGCATCCTCGATGAAGGCGAGGTATTGTTTGGCGAGGTCGAGGATAGACACGTGCAGAAGATCGACCTTCTGCCGGCGGGCCATATCGAGCAAGAGGTGTAGCGGCCCTTCATACCCCTCAGTGTTGACAATGAAGGCTTCTTCGACTGCCGCATCTTCAGCGCCAGCAGAAAGGCTGTCTATGGTCACCCCGTCGGTCATCAGACAAATGCTCCATGTTCGGCTAGCATTTCAGCGAGGCGCGCAT
>JBCBAO010000205.1:0-4849 GCA_038532405.1 Pseudomonadota bacterium
CCACGGATTTGGAAGGTGCCTTGGGCAGCACCGATGGCATTCAATGCCGTTAGGCGGATTTCGGTCGTGCAGGCCCGCCATGCCATTCGATCTGCTTTGGAAATTCACCCCCAATTGACTGGCACTTCGCCGGTGATGGCTTAAGAGAGGGAGTTACCTGCCAAGACCAGATTGAGAATGGGATTTGAAATGACCGAACAGCTGACCAAAATCACCGACCACCAATGCGACAAGCCGCCCGCCACCTATGACGATCTAAGCGTATTGATGCTCAACTGCACGCTGACGCGCTCCCCCAATCTGTCCCATACGGAAGGCCTGTTGAAAGTGGCCGAGCGGATCTACAAGGCCAATGGTGTCAAGACGGAAATTCTGAGGCCTGTCGACTTTGAAATTCCGGCCGGCCTCGGGCTGGATTACACAGGTGTCGACAATTATGAACGCGATGATTGGCCTGAAATTCAGGCGAAGATTGATGCCTGCGATATTCTTATTCTCGGAACCTCGGTCTGGCTCGGCGAGAAAAGCTCGGTCTGCAATCGTGTGCTGGAGCGAATGTATGGCTACACCCATAAATTCAACGAAAAAGGTCAGTATCGGGATTATGGCAAAACGGGTGCCGTGCTGATCACGGGCAATGAGGATGGCGTCAAACACTGCGCCATGAATGTCCTGTTTTCCCTGTCTCACATTGGCTACACGGTTCCACCGCAGGCGGATGCGGGCTGGATGGGCGAGGCAGGCCCTGGACCGTCCTATATGGACCCAGGCTCAGGTGGGCCCCAAAACGATTTCACCAACCGCAATACAACCTTCCTTGTCTGGAACACGCTGCACGTTGCGCGGTGGCTGAAAGATATTGGCGGCTTTCCGGCCCATGGCAATCAACCCGATGTCTGGGATGCCGGATGCCAAACGGACTTCCATAGCCCAGAGCACAAGCGCTGAGCACAGCTGCCGTGCGCGGCCGCGCTTTCGGTGGAGGGGCTTGGCGGCGGGCCGAGGACCAGATGGCTTGAAAAGGCCATCTGTCCTAACCGGACGGTAAACTTTTGGTGGAAGACTGCCACTTCAAATTAAGTGGAGTGAAACCATGCGCGGTGCCTTGATCGCCCTTACCTGCCTTGCGGCTGTCCCCCTATCCGGCTGTGCCCTTGTGACGAGCCAGACCCTTGGGGAGTCCCTCGATGACGCAACCAATTCCGGGGAGATCAAATCGAAATTGCTCGCCAGGGGCGGGTATGGCGAAGTGGACGTTGAGATCGTGGACGGCCTTGTGCTTTTGTCGGGCCGGGTGATCTCGCCGGAGCTGCGCGTGAAAGCCGAAGAGATTGCCTGGTCCTCCAGCCGCACCCGCAATGTCGCCAACGAAATCCAGATCGAGCCGCCGGGGGGCTTCCGCGCAAATGTGTCGGACACCTGGATCTCCACCAAGGTGCGCAGCGCCCTCACGACAGCGCGAGCCGTGCGCGGCATTAACTACAATATCGAGACCTATAATGGTATCGTGTATCTGATGGGCACTGCGCGAACACAGGCCGAGCTTGAAGCGGCGGCGACCAAAGCTTCACGTGTGCGCGGTGTTCGGGAGGTCGTCTCCTACGTCAAAGTTCGCGGCACCCATGAGACCGCCGGACGCACCGGCGATGCAGCCCTTTTGGGCGGCCCCTCTTATCAAGCGGCCCCGACCAGTCCATATAGCGACACGCCGGTCACCGAGAGCCCTGCTCTCGGCGAGGTTTACTAAGACGGCTTGTCCAATCCGGGCGGCCCTGAACATAGAGGTCGCCCGCCATGAGCCTTCGTATTGCCCTGCAAATGGACCCGCTTGAAGCGGTCGACATTGATGCAGACACAAGCTTTGCCCTTGCCGAGGCCGCCGCGGCCCGTGGCGCATCGCTCTGGGTCTATGGGCCGGCGGACCTCTCTTATTCGGAGGGGCGTATCGTCGCCCGGGCGCGCCCGGTGACGGTGCAAAGGATGGCGGACACGCCGGGCCTGTTTGGTGAGGCGGCGCTGATTGATCTTGAACGGGACATTGATGTGGTTCTGATGCGCCAGGATCCACCGTTTGATATGTCCTACATCACGGCCTGCCACATCCTGGAGCTGCTTGGCGAAGACACGCTGGTGCTGAACGATCCGGCCTTTGTGCGCGGCAGCCCGGAGAAATTGTTCCCGCTGCTGTTTCCGGACTTGATGCCACCAACGCTAATCTCCCGCGATGAGACGGCGATTGCTGCGTTCCGCGCCGAACACAGGGATATTATTCTAAAGCCGCTCTATGGAAATGGCGGGGCCGGTGTGTTCCGGGTTAAAGCCGATGACAGCAATTATGCCTCGCTTATGGAGATGTTCCTGGAGCGCTCCCGCGAGCCGATCATCGCCCAGGCCTTTTTGCCGGATGTGAAAGAAGGCGATCGCCGGATCATCCTGATCGATGGCGCAGCGGTTGGGGGGATCAACCGCCGGCCAGCCGAAGGGGAAACCCGGTCGAACATGCATGTCGGCGGAAAACCGGAACCCTATGAGCTGACCGAAAGCGACCGGCGCATCTGCGAAGCTATTGGCCCGGAGCTGAAGCGGCGCGGCCAGGTGCTTGTCGGCATAGACGTGATCGGCAACCGGCTAACGGAGGTCAACGTCACCTCCCCCACTGGCGTGCAGGAGCTGAAACGCTTTTCCGGCGTCGATGCGGCTGGCCTGTTCTGGGATGCGGTGGAGCGGCGATTGGGGCGCGGGTAGGTTACCTTTCAAACCATGCCTATGACTTAAGGTAAGCTAAACAGAGGGAGGCCAAGACCCATCTCAAGATAGGCTGCGTTGAAACGAGTATCTGAGATCAGGCCCTGGCTTTGCCCATGTGATGACTTTGAATGCGTAACACTAAAGCTCATTAAGCCTATCTATTCCCGTCCTTCCCCGGAAGATATCCTGAGAGGGCTCCAACCGATGCGAAGCGCAGATGAGCAAGCACGGTTGGGGGACCCCATCAACAAGCGAGGCTGCAGTATAGTATTACCACAGCGCCGCTTTTCCATCTCCGCCTTAAAACCGACCACTTATCGTAAATTTAGCGTTGAGTGGCGCACCGACCGTGATGTTATTATCTGTATGCGAATTTGGAAAATACTCTGTGTCGGTGAGGTTCTCTATATTAACCTGTAGGCGCAAGTTTTCGTTCACATTGTAATATGCGGTCGCATCCAGTCGTGTGAAGCTTGGCAAAGTCACTTCATTGCTGAAGCCAGCAAAACTTTCATCCTGAAAAGTCAGGCCAAACCCAACCCCAAATTTGGGGGTTATGTCATAGCTCGTCCATAGATTGAAGGTATGTTCCGGCAACTCTCTCAGTCGAAGCAAATTGCCATCGGCATCCACTGCGTCCTGAACAGTTTCGACACCATCCACAACGATAATATCTACCTGATTGCCTTCTAGGAAACTGTAGCCAGCCGAGAAGAACCACTGATCTGTAATATAACCTTGAAGCTGTGCTTCAATGCCACGCACCTCAGAGTCGATCACGTCGAGGGTGCCCGGATCATCGTCATTTTCCTGGGGCGAGGAATTCTCGATATCAAAGGCAGCAAATGTGAAACTCAGATTGTCGAAAAAGTCCCATTTCAAACCCACTTCGAGGTTTGTTGACGTGTCTGGATCGAGGGCGTCATCCGGGGGGTTGATATCGGCAAACTGTTCGCCGCTTCTGGGCAGAAATGTCTCACTGAAACTACCGTAAAGGGAAATATTTTCACGAGGCTTCAGAATTATACCAACACGCGGTGCAAAATTATCATCCCGGCGCGTCAGAATATCTTCTACACCCGTATTGATCAGTGTCTCAATATTATTGACGGTGATATCGAAGGAGTCATATCGGACACCCAGAACCAGATCGAACCAATCGGTGACGGCAATTTCATTTTGAATGAAGGCCGAAAAAACAGTGACACCCGCTTCCGTGTCATCATTCAGGATCGAGGAGTTTGCAACATCAGCATTCGGGACGTTGAAATCGCCAAACGAAACAACCACAGGCGCGCCATCAGGAATTGAAACGCCGCTGTCAAAAGTGACACCTGCCACGGTTCCATTTCCGAAATTCAGATCAATTGCCTCGGAGGATTCGCCCGCGAACACGTTAAAAATAGCCTGGTCGGTTCGAATGCCGGATGCGCCCAGAAGCGCGAGTTCCTCTGCGCGTGCAGCCGCCTGTGTGCTGAAGAAAGCATTGAAGCGGTCATTGTCATTGTTGGTGTCAATGAACTCAGCACCAAGGACGATATTGTGGAGAATACTCCCGGTTTGAAATTCACCGATTAGATTGCTGGACAGAACAATACTGTCGCGATCTGTCGTATCGATATAGCCGTCTAGTTCTACAGTACCGAGAATGTTTGGGTCGGTCGTGTTTGCTTCGAAATCATCGCTCGCAAAGATATTGGCATATAATTTGTCAAACGTATTATATGTAACGCTAAAATTACCTTTGATATTATCGGAGAACTGATGCTCGACGATACCCCGCACGATATGCGCTTCAAGCGTTGTTGTCGCAAACTCAGGGTCCGAAAACGTAATGTCAACGAGGTCGAATGCGGGTTCTCCATTTAGGGATGGAATACCACGATCCACGAAGCGCTCATTGTTCACATACTCATATGAGAGATTGACCGTTGTTGAAGGTGAGATTTCGTAAAACAAGGTTGGATTAATACCGAAGCGCTCACCTTCGAAGAAATCACGGTGATTGTTGAGCCGTTCAAAATAAGCATTTACGCGGAAAGCAGCCTGGTCATTTAGAACTTCGTTGACATCGACAGCGAAATCGAAGGCACCAAATGTA
>JBCBAO010000206.1:0-326 GCA_038532405.1 Pseudomonadota bacterium
ATGATAATCGCAGCAACAATCGTTGCGCGTACAGCCATGCGCCGGCGATAAGCGGGCGACCCCTTCACGGTGAGGGACGCAAAAATTGGTGCCACACCAATCGCATCGATCAAGACAAAAAATGTGACGAATGTCGCTGCAAATAGCGACCAAAGCTCAACAGACATGGCCGCCGCACTAACCTACGGGACGGACCAGGTCGAGCAGTTCTTTTGCGGATGGGTCCACGCTTACAGTTCTAGGCGGTAATTTCAGAGCCGTTGTCGGCGGATCCTTGGCAATCGCTGCCAAGAGGCGGTGTCCCAACAAACGCTGCAGCAGCCCTG
>JBCBAO010000206.1:336-4832 GCA_038532405.1 Pseudomonadota bacterium
CGGTCTATGATCGCACGATGCGGTCGCTGGCTGATCTTTTGGCAATAACGCCATCGACCGATTCTGCATCTTCGCGATGAACAAGCTTCCGACACCGCGCAAGGCCCTTATAGAGCCGGCCGGCGGAAACATGCGCGGAAATCTCTGTAATCGCTTCGCGCAGTTCGACCGATGGCGTTATTGCCAAAAGATCAGCCAGCGACCGCATCGTGCGATCATAGACCGGGCCATCGGTTTCGCCGGCCAGATACATTTGCATGATGGCGAAATAGGCGCGCCGGGTTGGCGTCGTCGCCTCTTCCGGCTGCATAATGTCCTTCTCGCGCAAAATGCGCGCCTGGTTTTCAAGCAGCAGCACCCCGCGTCGATCGCCATTTCGAACGACTGCGCCGTTCAAAATAAACGTTTCTCCCGGTTTCAAAGACAGTTTTAGAGCCATGGCCGTTTTCCATCAGCAAGACGAATTCCACCACAAGATGCCTGAAATCAGTTAACGCTTGATTTCACTTTGTTTACCAAGCGCCATCAAATGCAGAAGAAAACAGCAGGGCTTCACAAATGGTCTGAAAACGCCGACATTGCGCCTATGGCTCAGTCATCAATGAATTCTACGATCCACGCTTTCGGTCCCTGCTCACCGCAGGAGGTCGATGCTGCTCTGGCGCAGGCCGAGCGCATCGCAAAGCAGCGCGGGCAGAAAATGACTCGCATTCGTCGAAAAGTTCTGCAACTTCTTCTTGAATCTGCCAATCCATCAAAAGCCTATGACTTGCTGTCAAAACTCGATGGCGAGGGGGCTGCAAAACCCCCAACGATCTATCGTGCCCTTGATTTCTTACAAGAAGTCGGGCTGGCGCATAAAATAGAGAGTTTGAATGCCTATGTTGCGTGCGGCCATGCTGCCCACAAACACGCCGCTATTTTTCTGATCTGTACCATATGCGGCCGGGCTGAAGAATTGCATACCGTGGCCACCCTTTCGGCACTTCAAGCCGAAACCAATGCGGCAAGTTTCGAAATGGCCCATGCGACCATCGAAGCCCAAGGCACGTGCCGAAATTGCCGGGCCTGACGCTTAATCCGAAATCATCCAACCGGGGATAGCCGCGCGTGATTAAACTCTGGCAGGGCTCTGCAAATACTTGGGATTGCGACGAGATGGGACATATGAATGTCCGCGTCTATGTCGAAAAGGCGATGGAGGGACTGGCGCGGCTGGCCTACGAGATCGATATGCCCCATGCGTTTCGCGAGGCATCGCCGTCCACACTCCTTCCCGTTGATCAGCATATTCGGTTTTTGAACGAAGTGCATCCTGGAAAGCCCCTATCCATGTCGGGCTGCGTGGTCGATATGGGGGCGGGTGATGCCGTCATTTACCAGGATCTGAGGCACGCAGATGGAACACCGGCGGCCGCCTTCCGAACCCGGGTCCAACATGCGCGCTCCGGCAGTGGTGAGATGTTTCCCTGGAGCCGGCGAACCCAAGCAGCACTTGAAGCGCAAATAGATACGCCCCCTGCCGATACCGCACCGCGCTCCATTCAGCCGGATGCCCCTACGCAAGACACAAAAGAGATAAGCCTGACGGCTGCCAAATCTTCGGGCGCGCCGCGCATCGGCATGGGATGTGTCCCGCCCCAGCACTGCGATATACATGGAAGAATGC
This sequence comes from Pseudomonadota bacterium, assembly GCA_038532405.1. GTDB lineage: Bacteria > Pseudomonadota > Alphaproteobacteria > Caulobacterales > Hyphomonadaceae > CALLCD01. The sequence continues at coordinate 2,006 of JBCBAO010000206.1, forward strand.
AAACCCAGTGGTTTATGGGCCGGATCTCAGACAGCGTCCCTAATCTATTGTCCGACTGGCGGGCTCGTATTGCAGAAGAAGCTGGAAACAAATCGGCAGGGGCCGCGGTGCTTGAATATCGTTTGATCTACCATCGATGGCCACGCGCTGGGGACGCTTTCGACGTCTATTCCTCGCTTGCCGGAGCCGCGGAAAAAACCCATTCACTCGTTCACTGGATGGTCGACCCCGTAAGCGGCCTACCCTGGATGACAAGCAAGGCCGTTGCCGCAACCTTTGATCTCAAGACGCGACGGATTATTCCAACTCAACCGGACCATATTGATGCTTTGCGTGCCCTCGCCCCCGGAGATCTGTCCATCTAGCTTGTTCGGGTGCCTTGGGTGCGCTCAAGCGAGCGCTGGACAGGGCCTTCATCGGCCGCGCCAAATCCTTCGATGATGCGCGATAGATAAGCTGATAATTCTTCCCGCACGGCATAGGGCGCTTCCATCGGAAGGAAATGGCTGGTTCCGCGTATGGTTTTCACCGTTGCATCGGAATAGGTTCGCAGGATGCGCTGCGCAGTCGCATCTGTCATCACAGACCCTTTTTCCGCCCGCAGGATCGAGAGCGGGATCTTTGCTTTACGAACCTTGGCAAGGGCCCGCCATGGCCGGTTCCTCTGCGCGGCAAAAACTGCACTCTCCATCGCCGGCGCACAGGATAAGATCCAGGTTTCCTCCTCGGTATTTCCCGTCGTTGGTTCCATTTCCAGAACACCATCAAGGAGGTAGTCATCAAGAAACGGCTCGCGCCATGTCGCAAATGCGCCGCGTCCCGCATAGGATGATTTGACATCGCCGGCCGACGGGAACCGTGAGCGCCGTTTGCGAGCGGTCCTCGCCATACTGTGGTTCTTCATCAGAAGCGGTGCCAGTGGGTTCAGATGATTTGCCCGGTAAACCGCCGGCGGAAGGATCACGGGATCGGCGAGCACAAGCCCCTTGACCAGGTCCGGCCGCTTGCCTGCGACCAATAGCGAAACCGTTCCGCCCATGGAATGACCGCCGAGAACGAGACCGTTCGGCGCATGGTGCTCAATCCAACGGATCACATCATCGCGGAACCCATTCCAGGATACAAAACTTGTCTTATAGGCAAGCTCACTCCGCCCATGGCCGCGTTGATCAAGGGCAGCCACCCGCGCGCGCAAGCCAAGGGGCGCGAGGATCGATTGGTATGTCATGGCATTAAAACCCGTTGCATGGAGGAACAGGCAAGACAGGTCCCGAGCGGGATCTCCAAACTCAAGGGCAGCCATCGCCCCTTGGGGGGTATCCATGCGCGTTCGGCGAAGCATTTAGGCCGTTCCGAAGACTTTTTTGAGAAGGTCAGTTGTCCGCGCGACGGGGTTCTCCCGGATTTTCTTCTCCTCCTCGGCAACATAGAAAAACATGCCATCAAGGCCAAGGTTCACCGCGTGGTTCGTCATATCGCCGCGCAAATCACTTGAAATGCGGGAAAGCCCATAACGGCCCGTCACGCCGTCCAAGGCCTGGAAAGCGCCGGAGTCTGCAAGGGCTGTATCCACATAGGGCTGGAAAGCATCGCGCAAGCTCGCCTCGGTTTTGCCGCGCAGAAAGCTGGTCGCCGCATTGTCGCCCCCCTGTAGAATGCCCAAGGCGTCCTCCAAAGTGATCGATTGGACAGCCGCGACAACCAGGCGGCGCGCTTCTGGCATGGATGCTTCTGCGGCACGGTTCATGCGCAATTGGAGATCGTCCAGAGGTGCGGACAGCCCAACCTTTTCAAGGTTGGATTGCAGCTCTCCAAGCCGGCCAGGCAATGGAATACGAACCTGGCGATCGCCGAAAAAACCATCTGTGCTGCCAAGCTGAGATGCGACATTGGTTGTCCCGATCTCAAGGGCCTGTCGCAGGCCAGCTTCAATCTCGGCGTTCGACAAAGCGCCCTGCTGACCGCCAATACCGGACGCTATTCCGCCCAGAACCTCCCCAAAACCCCCCGTTCCTACCGTCTCGCAAGACGTCAGACCAAGGGCTGCAATAGCTGTTATAATTGTTCTCATTGGATCACGTATTCCCCTTCACCCCCCGAATAGAACCGATTTTTTTCCGTTAGGCAAAGGTTAAGGCAGGCTGGCACGCCCTCCACATGGTGGTATGCTGGTCCGCAAATTCGGGAGTGATTGAACCATGCTAAAGAAAACCTACCAGTGCTTCGATGTTTCTATTGAGGAAAAAATCGCGCACATCACGCTGAGCCGGGGCGATGCCCTCAATACGATGACGCGTGATTTTTGGAATGAATTGCCCGAAATCGTACGGGCCATTGATGCAGGTGCGATGGCCCGTGTCATCGTGATCTCATCAACTGGCAAACACTTCTCCGCCGGAATGGACCTTTCGGTCTTTGCAGAGGATGGGGCCGTGAGTTCGAGCCATAGCGACCCCTATGTCGCCGCGGAGCAATTCCGGTCCAACATTCGGCAAATACAGTCCTCCTTCAACGCATTGGAAGCAGCCCGCGTCCCCGTCCTGATCGCGATACAGGGCGGCGTGATCGGCGGCGCGATCGACATGGTTTCCGCTGGGGACATCCGGTGGTGCACCCAGAATGCCTTCTTCTGCATCCAGGAAACTAATATCGCCATGACCGCAGATGTCGGCACGTTTCCGAGATTGCAGCGCTATGTTTCAGAAGGCTGGGTCAAGGAAATGGCCTATACCGGACGCAGGATAAAAGCGGATACCGCAGAGCGGATCGGCCTTGTAAATGGTGTCTTTGAAAACCAGGACGCAATGATGGAGCACGTTATGTCCAC
>JBCBAO010000207.1:0-4823 GCA_038532405.1 Pseudomonadota bacterium
GCCAATCGGAAACCTGTTTCAGCCTGCTAAGCGAGAGACTTCGGTTCGGCCATGGCCGGGGCTGGGGTGCTGATGACCGGGCTAAACTGCAAATTCTGTGTCGCGCGCGGACATGATTTCAGAAAACATTAACTGCAGCCCGCCATTTTTGGCTCCAACACTGATGTATGGAGCCAAAAATGATCCGTCACCTGTTTCTTGCGTCCGCAGCCCTGGCAATGGTCACCACAGCTGCCCAGGCCGATGAATTCCGCGCCACGCAAACAGTCCAAAAAGTTGTTTCAATTGAACGGGAGGACGGCTCAACCGGCGTGGACTATATTACCGCCGACCAGGTCCAGCCGGGCGAAGCGCTGATCTATCGCCTGGACTATAGCAACGAAAGCGCTGCCGCCGCTGAGAATGTTGCGCTTGTAATGGCGGTTCCGGCAGAGGTCACCTATTCTGAAAACTCTGCATCGTCTGAGGCTGCGGCTGTTACGTTTTCGACGGATGGCGGTCAGTCATTTGCGCCCCGAAGCGAGTTGCTGACCGGTGCCGGATCGGAACAGCGTCAAGCGGTCGCAGAGGATATTACACACATCCAGTGGGCCTTCACCGACCCGATTCCCGTGGGTGCGGAAGGCGAAGTCATGTATGAGGCCGTGGTCCGTTAACCACTGCAATCGCCGTAGATTCAACAGAAGCCGCACGTGCCCACCCCGTGCGGTTTTTGTTGTTTAAGGCTCTGTTTATGATTGGGAATTTTTGCAGCGTCGATCTGTTTTGACCGTTCGCATTAGGCCGGGCTTAAGCATTTTGTGCGAAATTTGTCACGTGCGAATGAATAAAGGTGGATGTGTGATGACGCTCCTCAAACGAACGACCAATGGCGCGCGTCCGCTGCGCCTACTCGCCCTGGCTGGGTCTTCATTGGCCCTGGCAGGATTTGCTTATGCTGACGGGACGACCGCGGGCACGCCCGTGGAAAATACCTTTACTCTTAACTATGAGGTATCGGGCACGGCGCAGGACACGATCACCAATGATACGAGCCTTGCCGGACCTGGTGTCGATGTCCAAGGGACTGAAACCGTTTTCACGGTCGACCGCCTTGTCGACTTGACCGTTACGGCCGTTAACACGCCGCAGACTGTATCCCCGGGTGCAACAGGCACCGCGGCAACACTCGTTTTTGAAGTTACGAATACAGGTAACGACAACCAGTCTTACACGTTCAGCCTTCAAGATGGCGTGGACAGCAACGGAGCCGCGGCAAATTTTGATGCGACGGCTGTAACGATCACATATCAAATTGATGATGACGGGACAGCTGGTTTCGGACCTGGCGATACGACGCTTACCGTGCCCGCCGTCGCCCCTGGAACTGGGTCCGCCGATTTGACTCAGAGAACACCGGACATTGCTGCCGATACGACATTCCGCGTGCTCGTATCTGGAACCATTCCTGGTACTCAGGCTGATGGAACGGCGGACGACTTGATATTGATTGCTGAGACCCGCGACCCAACCGCGTGGGCATTTGAGGCTGTTGCGCCTGCCGCAGGTGCGCCGACCGCAGCGACGCGGAATGGCACTGTGGCCGATCAACTGGCCGGCGTGGCCGAGAACGTCCTCGCCGATGGGTTTGGTACCGCACAGGAAGCCGTCAATGACGGGCTCTTCTCTGCCCAGGGCACGTTCCTTGTTGCCTCGCCAGACCTGACGGCGACCAAGATTGTGGACGTTATTGCGACCCAAGGCAGCAATGCAGCAGCCGTGAACGGTTTGCCGGCTGTCACCTTCGATTGCGCGACCGATCCCCAGCTCAGCGGTGACCAGTTCGCAGTGCCGGGGTCCTGCCTCGAATACGTGATTTCGGTCACCAATAACGGCGCAACCGCGACGGCAACGAACATCGTTGTTCGGGATGTCCTGCCGGACAATGTGACCTTTGCCGGCGCGACCTTCGGCTCGAACTTTACCGGGGCGGCATTAAGCCAACCCGCAGCTGGAACAGACTGCGATGGACCAGGCGGCACAGCATGTGTTGTGGAGCTAACAGGTGCCTCTTTGGCCGCTGGTTTGGTTGGTACAGTCAATATTCGTGTGTTGGTTCAGTAAACACACAAGTAAATAATAAATAATGGGGGAGCTCCGCGCTTGATTGCGCAGAGTTCCCCTTACTTTTGGAGTAAATAAAAATCGAATATTAACCGTATTCTGCGATTAATTTCAAGTAAATAGGCGACATGTCGAAGACGGCGGCGCCTGGGTGCACCCGGAATAGGGGTGCGGTGATGAGTGGTGGATTGGAGAGATGGCTTCTTTTCAGAAGCATATCTGCGCGTATTTAGCGCTGATGCTCCTGGCATTTGGTCTTTTGCCATTTGCCAATACCTACGCTCATGCCGAATTGGGAGCTGAGGTTTCCAATACGGCATTTGTCACCTTTGATCAGGCTGGCGCAGAGCTGACCATTGCAACCAATGAAGCGGTTTTCACCATTGAGGCTGCGCGGACCCCATCGACCATTGATTTCTTCCGATTTGTATCGGGCGCGCCGGACGGGATCATCACTCAAATCAATGGAAGTCATTTCAGCCCTTCTGGTGAGTTGACTGGCCCCTTCGAGGATATTGGCCCGCCGGTTTCCCTCGGTGGGATGGTCCTCGATATCAGCGGCGATGTGCCCCTCGCGCCGGCAGACCGCTTTATCGCCGGCGAAGCAATCTTCGTGCGCGTGACCGATGCTGGCCAGAATGGCGACCCGGAAACGATAGAAACGGTTGCCGTAACAGTGTCGACAGGGGAAGGGGATACGTTGACCCTGCTCTTGTTCGAGAGCGGTCCGGATACGGGTGAGTTCTTCGCGTATTTCCCGTCGACACGCGAGGAGACCCCGCCGAACAATCCTGTCTTGTCCACGCCGGGCTCGGCAAATCTGACGGCTGTTTATGTGGACGCATTCGATGAAACCGAAGTGTCTATCGACACGGCATTGGTCGATCCGTTCGGGCGGATTTTCGATAGCGCAACGGGGGACCTTCTCGACGGTGTCCGTGTAACGATTGTTGACGCAGTAACAGGTCTTCCGGCCGTCGTTTACGGGGCGGATGGGCGGTCGGCTTTCCCGTCTACGATTTTAAGCGGGTCGATCGTCACCGACAGTAGCGGGGTGCAATATGAGCTTGAGCCGGGGGAGTTTCTGTTCCCGCTCTTATTGCCGGGAACCTATCAGTTGGTGATCGAGCCGCCGGATAATTTTCAATTTCCGTCCGCATTCGGGCCAGAGGACTTCGAGACTCTGGCCAATGCCCCCTTCGAAATCATTGATGCCTCGTTTGGCGGGACATTTGTCCTCGATCAAACGGGGCCTTTGAACTTCGATGTGCCACTTGATGGGGTCGGGGACCTCGTTGTGATCAAGGACGCATCGACGCCGACGACGGCTGCCGGTGATTTTGTTGGCTATACGGTCCGTATTGAAAACGCATCCAATGTGGCTGTTCCCCTAAGGATTCAGGATATTTTGCCGAGGGGGTTTCGGTACCGTGAGGGCACGGCACGGGTAGATGGGGAGCCGATCACCGATCCGGACATTGCGCCCGACGGACGCACGCTTCTGTTCAATGCCGGGCCATTGCGGCCGGGCGAGTCCACATCCTTGACCTATTTAACGCTTGCGACGGCAGGTGTTGTGCTGGGTGAAGCGGTGAACGAGGCGATGGCCGTGAATGGGGCCGGCGCGCCGATTTCCAACCGGGCGGAAGCAGCCGTGTTTGTGCGCGAGGATTTGCTGCGGTCGAGGCTTACGATTGTTGGCCGCGTGGCAGAGGATGCGTGTCGTCCGGAGCAGGAATGGTCCCGCGACCTTGCCGATGGAACGGGCGTTGCGAACGTGCGGCTTTACCTTGAGACGGGCGACTATGTCGTGACCGATGAGGACGGGCTTTATCACTTCGAAAATGTTCTGCCGGGCACCCATGTGGTGCAGGTCGATACCGAGACCTTGCCGGAGGGATATGAGCCGGTCGTCTGTGAAGAGAATACCCGGTATGCCGGTAGTGCCATCTCCAAATTCGTCGATGCGACGGGCGGTGTTATCTGGCGGGCCAATTTCTATCTGCGCCGCACCGGCGAGGCCACCGCTACAGAAGAGGTGGAGGTGTTCGACGACGCCACGGAATATCTGGACTATGATCAGGCGTGGCTGGATCAGCAAACCGGTGAGGTTCGCTGGGCCTATCCGGATACGGACAGAACCCCGTCCTCTCGCAGTGTAAATATCGGTATCCTCCATGGCGGGTATGACCGGGTGCGCCTAGGGCTGAACGGTGCGCCTGTTCCGCCGCTAAACTTTGCCGGGTCTGAGTCGTCCGCAGACGGATCTGCCGAGATCAGCCGTTGGCGCGGTGTCGATATTCTAAGCGGGAAAAACACATTTACCGCCACGGTTCTTTCTCCCGATGGCGAGGTCAAGGCGACGCTCACAAAGGACATCTGGTTTGTGTCCGAAGTCGAGACCGCAACCCTCGTCGACGATCAGTCGATCTTGGCAGCGGATGGGCGCTCTTATCCTTCCATCGCCGTACGTGTGACCGACGCGGCCGGGCGGCCAGTCCATGCGGGCCGGGAGATCGAGGTCGATGTGGCCGCGCCCTACACGCTGAAAAATACCGAGGCTTTCGAAGGTGAAGCCCCCGTGACGGCGGAGCTTGCCAATCTTACCAGCGTCGCCGTTGGCCCGGATGGCATTGCCCATGTTGAGCTTGCGCCAACTTTGCAAACCGGACGCCTCCGCCTGCGCGTGCGCCTCGACAATGGGACGCAGCAGGAAATCG
>JBCBAO010000208.1:0-4795 GCA_038532405.1 Pseudomonadota bacterium
ACCGTACGCTCGCCAGAAAAGGCCGAACGGCTTCGTACCGCAGGCATTGATGCGGTCACATTTGACAGCTCCGGTGAACTTGAAGTGCCTGATGGGGCCCATTGGCTGATCTCTATCCCACCGGGTGACCTAGGCTGTCCGGCTTTCCTTGCCGCAGCTGACGCTGCTAAAGGCGCGGCATCTGTCACCTATTTGTCCACGACCGGCGTTTACGGTGATCTCGGTGGCGGATGGGCGTTTGAATGGACGAAGCCTGCCCCGATCAGCGCAAGGGCCAAACGACGGGTTCTCGCCGAGTTACAATGGCAGAGTGCGGCGTCCATATTCAGGACAGTTCGCCTGCCGGGGATTTACGGGCCCGGCCGATCTGCCCTCGACCGCCTGAAAGCCGGCACAGCACGCCGGATCATCAAACCCGGACAGGTGTTTTCGCGGGTGCATGTCGACGACATTGTGAGCGGTTTGGTCGCGGCCTTTCAACGCCCTTCAGCCACGGGGGTTTTCCATTTGTGCGATGATGAACCCGCCCCGCCCCAGGATGTGATTGCCTATGGTGCAGGCCTGGTAGGTGCCGATCTGCCACCCGATGAAGCCTTCGAAACGGCGGACTTGAGCGAAATGGCGAAAACCTTTTACGGCGAGTGCAAACGCGTCTCCAACGCACGGGCGAAATCTGCACTGGATTGGTTTCCAACCTACCCAACCTACCGCGAGGGCTTGAAGGCTGTCCTGGACGCCGATCAGACCTAAACTGAGAGCTTTCCCTTGGGTCCGGCATTGACCAGTGGAGGGTAGCTCGCCACAGTCTGCGCAAGATCGGAGGACTTTCCCAATGCCCGCTTCCAACGCTCTCTTTCAACCATTCACCTGCCGCGGAATGACCTTGCCAAACAGGATCGTTATGGCCCCGATGACCCGGAGTTTCAGCCCCGGCGGTGTGCCTGGCGAAGACGTGGCGGCTTATTATGAACGCCGGGCAGCAGCAGATGTTGGCCTGATCGTGACCGAGGGAACAACCGTCGCGCGCGGTGGTGCCTCCAATGATCCGCGTGTCCCGAACTTCCATGAGGACACCGCGCTGAAAGGCTGGCAGACCGTTGTGGAGAAAGTGCATGGTGCTGGCGGCAAAATTGCGCCGCAGATCTGGCATGTCGGCATGGCACGTAAGCCCGGCACTGGCCCGAACCCGGACGCGGCCTCAGACAGCCCCTCCGGCAAAACCCATAAGGGCAAACAAGTGCAGCCCGAGCCAACTGAATCCGAGGTCGCCGATATGGTTATGGCCTATGCGAATGCGGCGGGCGACGCTGCCCGTCTTGGCTTTGACAGCGTCGAGATCCATGGGGCGCATGGATATCTAATCGACGAGTTTTTCTGGAACGTCATGAATACCCGTGAAGACAAGTATGGCGGCGGCCTGCCGGAACGCGCGCGGTTTGCAGGGGAGATCATTGCCGAATGCCGCAAGCAAATGGGGAATGATCTGCCGATCATCCTAAGGTTTTCACAGTGGAAACAGCAGGAATACACAGCCCGGCTTGCCGAAACACCGCAGGAGCTTGAAGCCTTCCTAAATGTATTCGTCGATGCAGGGGTCGACATTCTGCACTGTTCACAACGCCGCTGGTGGGAGCCAGAGTTTGAGGGCTCGGACATGAACCTTGCAGGCTGGACGAAGAAACTGACCGGCCTGCCAACAATTACCGTCGGCTCGGTCGGGCTGTCCTCGGATTTTGTTGGCGCGTTCACCGGCGAGGGATCGAAAACCCGTCCAATTGCCGATGTCATCGAGCGCCTGGAGACGGGTGAATTCGACCTCGTTGCAGTTGGCCGCGCCCTTCTTCAAGATCCGCTTTGGGCTCAGAAAATCAAAGAAGGCCGCTTAGACGAGCTGGATGACTATGACGCTAAGGCCCTGATGACGCTGTATTAATAATTAAAAGGCGAGGCGCGCGCCGATAAAGGCGATATCAACGTCCCGAAACTCGTAACGCGCCGAAACCCAGGCCGGGCCTATGACATTCACGGCGAGGGTCACGCCGCCTCCGAAATCTCCATCCCCAGTATCGAGCGAAAAGACATCGCCGACATTATCAATGTCGAAATTGCCATTGCTTGACCATCGGATAAAGCCGCTGCCTTCGACCCGCTTTAATGGACGCCAGCGGACACCCCCTTCCAGATCGAGGCCGGTGGCCGTATCGAAATCGGACCCAATGTCCAGCAATCCATCCAGGAAGGCTACATCGGCATCATAGTCGGTCCAGATAATTCCAACCTGGCCGTAAATGGACGCCACATCGAAAATGCCTTGGTCGAGGCCAATAGCGAGGCGAAACTGATCAATGTCAAAGTCCCCATCGGCAATATCGATCGTATTGGCAATCGGGTCAGTGTTCACAACATCAGCATCGAAGGATCCGGTGCGATATTCTCCGAACCCGTAAATGCCGAGAATGGCTTCAAATTGGCAAGCGGCACGAAACCCACCACCATTTCCCGTGTCGAGATCGGTTGATACGCCAAGTCCTAAGACCTGCTCTTCCTCATCGGTCTGGTTGAATCCATAGCCGGCTTCGCAGTATCGCGTTTTAGGCTCGTCTGCTGTCGCGGTGCCGAAGGTGAAAATCGAAGCACATAACGTGGCGGCAAAGTATCTTATCATAATCGGGCTCCATAATTGGATATTTGCCCCCGAACACGGCTTTTGGCCTAGCAAGCAGCCCCGGGACCGACCAATTAAGTTTCCTCCATGCGGCACCAATTGCGGCTGGCCCCTAAACTGCGGGGCGACAGCTGCTATATTCGTTTTATGTCGACACCAGCGAATCGCCCTTTGTCCATCTCTGAACTTGCCGCCGCACGCGCCCCAACGGCCGTGGCTCCAGCCGACTACCTATCCGGCCTCAATCCGGAACAGCGCCGGGCGGTTGAGACGACGGAGGGCCCATTGCTGGTGCTAGCCGGCGCTGGCACGGGCAAGACGAGGGTGCTGACAACCCGGCTCGCCCATATCATCGCAACGCAGAAAGCCTGGCCCTCCCAGACTTTGACCGTCACCTTTACCAACAAAGCCGCGCGGGAAATGCGCGAGCGGGCGCTCGCCCTTATGGGAGACGCGGGTGAAGGCCTGCGCTGGCTTGGTACATTCCACTCCATCTCGGCCCAGATCCTGCGCAAGCATGCAGAATTGGTGGGCCTAAAATCATCCTTCACCATCCTCGACACCGATGACCAGATCCGACTTTGCAAACAGATCATCGATGCAGAGGGCATTGATGCGAAGCGTTGGACCCCACGTTTCCTCGCCAGCCTCATCGATGGCTGGAAAAATCGCGCGCAAACGCCAGACAAGTTTCCCGCCGAGGACGCCCATATGTTTGCCCAAGGCAAGGGGATCAAATGCTATGAGATCTACCAGGCGCGCCTGAAGGTTCTGAATGCCTGCGATTTTGGTGATTTGCTGATCCACAACATCACGATCTTCCAGAACAATCCGGACCTTCTCTCTGACTACCACTCGAAATTCAAATATATCCTGGTTGACGAATACCAGGATACGAACGTCGCCCAGTATCTCTGGCTCCGGCTCCTCGCCCAGGGTGCGTCAAACATCTGCTGCGTCGGGGACGATGATCAGTCCATTTATGGTTGGCGAGGGGCAGAGGTCGATAACATCCTCCGCTTCGAGAAAGATTTTCCCGGTGCGGAGACCGTTCGCTTGGAACGCAATTACCGCTCGACAAAACATATCCTCGCAGCCGCAAGTGCGGTGATCGCAAACAATAAAGGCCGGCTGGGGAAAACGTTGCATGTCGGAACCGAGGCGGATGGCGATATTGATGCAGAAAAGGTCAAAGTACGCGGCCTCTGGGATGGCGAGGCTGAGGCGCGGCTCATTGGGGACGATATTGAAGCCTGGCGGGCAAGCGGGCGCGCCTATGCCGACAGCGCCATTCTGGTGCGTGCCTCCTGGCAGATGCGGCTTTTCGAAGAGCGGCTGATCTTGCTCGGCGTGCCCTATCGCGTGATTGGCGGCCCCCGCTTTTTCGAACGGGCCGAGATCCGCGATGCCATGGCCTATCTGCGCCTCGTCAATCAGCCGGACGACGACCTCGCCTTTGAACGCATTGTCAATCAGCCAAAGCGAGGGGTTGGAAATACCAGCCTGCAAAAGCTCCAACGCTACGCACGGGATGATGGACGCTCTCTATCGGTTATCACACCCATGATCCTGCAAACCGATGAGATTAAAGGCGGGGCCAAGCGGGGCCTCACCCTGTTCCTCGATCAATTGAACATGTGGCGAGACAAGCTCGCCAATGGATTGCCGCATACAGAGCTTGCCGAGATCATACTCGACGAAAGCGGGTATACGGACATGCTGACCCGGGATCGCTCTCCCCAGGCGCAAACCCGGCTCGACAATCTCAAAGAACTTATCCGTGCAATGGACGAGTTCGACACGCTCCCAGCCTTTCTGGAACATGTGCAACTCGTTATGGATGCGTCGACTGGGGAAACGAGCGACGATCAGGTGCAGATCCTTACGCTCCATGGTGCGAAGGGCCTGGAATGGCCGCTTGTCTTTTTGCCGGGTTGGGAAGAAGAGGTTTTTCCCTCCCGCCGCAGCCTTGATGAAAGCGGAATGAAGGGCCTGGAAGAGGAACGTCGCCTGGCATATGTGGGCATAACGCGGGCGCGAGAGCGGTGCTATATCTCATTTGTTGCCAATCGTCAGATCTATGGCCGCTGGCAATCTGTGCTGCCCTCACGTTTCGTCGACGAATTGCCG
>JBCBAO010000209.1:0-4794 GCA_038532405.1 Pseudomonadota bacterium
TCTTGAAAGCATCAAAATCGCGCACGGCATCTGTCAAAGCCTGCGCACTCGCATCGGCACCGATCTCCCGGGCATAACCGAGGTTTATCAACCGCGACGCTTCTACATTGAACAGCTGATCTAACAGGCCTTGTTCAGTGGCTTGCTGCCTGCTGATTGCGTTGCCTGGCGACTCATCGCGGACATTGGCGAGATACGACTCAAATTTCCGGTCGAGGCCCTGCTGGGTAATCCCGCGTTCGCCAGCCTTGATTATGTTTGACCCAATCCCGCCCGAGAAGATGTCCTCTATCCCCCAAACAGCCATGCCGAGAATAACAATCCCGAGGAGGAGCGGCCCAACAATCTTGTTGGCAACAAGGTTTCTGAAAAATTCCATTGCAGTCGTGCCGTTTACTGGTGCTTGAGTCTTTAAAGTACGCTTGCTACGCGGGGGCGCTGTGTAAGGCAAGATCGTGGGGCGGTAGATGCGCAAGCTGATTGCAGGTAACTGGAAAATGAATGGGCTCGGTGAGGCAATTGCCGAGATTAAGTCCATAAGCGCCGGGCTTAGCGCTTTGGACGATATGGCCGATGCCCTGATCTGCCCTCCCATGACACTGGTCGCATCCTTTGCGAGCGCCTGTTCAGATAGCCGTTTAGAAATTGGGGCCCAGGATTGCCATACGGCCGTTTCAGGGGCCTATACAGGCGACGTATCCGCAAAAATGATCGCCGACGCCGGGGCAAGCTATGTGATTGTCGGTCATTCGGAGCGCCGGGCAGACCACGCTGAACTCAGCACCCTAGTTGCGGAAAAAGCCGAAGCGGCGCTTTATGCCGGGCTTATACCGATCATCTGTATTGGCGAAAGCTTATCAGATCGTGAGACAGGGCTTACAAATAAGGTTGTGCTCGGCCAACTCAACGCCTCCATCCCAGAGTATGCTGTTGGTCGCGATTTCGTTGTCGCGTACGAGCCAATTTGGGCAATAGGTACGGGCAAGACAGCCACGGTTGAGCAGATTGGCGATACCCATGGCGTTATACGCGACGCCCTTGTGGAGAGGTTTGGCGAACCGGGGCGATTTGTTCGCCTGCTTTATGGGGGATCCATGAAGCCGGCCAATGCCCGGGAAATTTTGGCAACTCCCAATGTTGATGGCGGGCTTATTGGCGGTGCAAGCTTGAAGGCAGACGACTTTCTCGCCATTTATAAGTCGGTGGTGTAGAAACACAGCCTATGAGGCTTGGCGTCGGTCAATAATCGTCCTATGCCCGCGCGCAATATCAAACCGGACATTCGCATAGATGCAAAACGTTATTCTCGTTGTACATATCCTGGCCTGTATCGTGATGACGGCAGTCATAATGCTGCAAAAGTCGGAAGGTGGCGCGCTTGGTATCGGTGGCGGCGGTGGTGGACTGATGAGCGGGCGCGGCGCTGCTGGTGCGCTTGTAAGAACGACCATGATTGTCGGCGGCATCTTTTTCATGACCAGTCTCGGCTTGACCACGCTAGCTAACCGCACAACTGACGACCGGTCCGCCGTCGAGCGCACTGTTGAAGTTGAGCTTGGAGAAACAGTCGAACCCGGGGATCTGTTGGACCCATCAACACCCTTGCTTGACGACCCGATCTCGCCACCAGCCAATCAGATTGCGCCGCCCTTAGATCTTTCACCGGAAGAATCTGTGGACGAGAGTGCACCAGACACCCCTCAGGAATAGGTGTTGCGGCGTGCGGTTTTTATCCAACGCCGGAAACGAATCGCCCCAAATTGAGGTCCCATGATCCGCTATATCTTCATTACCGGCGGCGTGGTTTCGTCTTTGGGAAAAGGGATTGCGTCTGCAGCCCTGGGAACATTGCTCCAGGCACGTGGCTATGGCGTGCGACTGCGCAAGCTTGACCCGTATTTGAATGTTGACCCTGGAACGATGTCTCCTCGACAGCATGGCGAGGTCTTCGTTACCGATGACGGTGCTGAAACAGACCTTGATCTTGGTCACTACGAACGCTTTACCGGGGTCGCTGCCCGGAAATCCGACAATATCACGACGGGTCAGATCTATCGAAAGATCCTGCAGAAAGAGCGCCGCGGTGACTATCTTGGTGCCACCATTCAGGTGATTCCGCATGTAACCGACGCGATCAAAGAGTTTGTGCTTTCTGATCCCGGGGAAGGTGTTGATTTCGTATTATGCGAAATTGGTGGAACGGTCGGCGATATTGAAGGTTTGCCATTCTTCGAAGCGATCCGTCAGCTTGGCCAGGAATTGGGGCCTGAGCGCGCGGTATTCGTACATCTAACGCTTCTTCCCTACATCCCGGCCGCCGGTGAGATGAAAACGAAGCCCACCCAGCACTCGGTGAAAGAACTTCGATCAATCGGTATCCAGCCTGATATCCTCTTGTGCCGATGCGATCGCTCAATTCCTGAAACGGAAAAAAAGAAGATTGCAAGCTTCTGTAATGTTCGACCGTCCAGTGTCATTGAGGCCAAGGATCTTGGTCATATCTATGATGTGCCGGCCGCTTACCACGCCGAGGGGCTCGACGATGAGGTGATGCGGCATTTCCAAATCGATACCGCGTCTGCTCCAGATTTGAGCCGTTGGAATACGATTTCCGAGACCATTCACAACCCCGATGGAAGTGTGTGTATAGGGCTTGTCGGAAAATATACGGACGTGCCGGATGCCTATAAATCCGTGATGGAGGCCCTCGATCATGGCGGTCTCGCGAATAAAGTGAAAGTCGAGATCAGGCTGGTTGATTCTGAGCAATTTGATGATGGCCTGACCCCACTTGAAGCGTTGGAGGGGGTTCACGGCGTTATACTGCCTGGCGGCTTCGGAGAGCGTGGAGCCCATGGCAAAATGCGGGCAGCCAAATTTGCCCGCAATCGAAAACTACCCTGTTTTGGCATTTGCTATGGGATGCAGCTGTCTGTCGTGGAAGCAGCCCGAACACTTGCCGGACTGGATGGCGCTTCGACCACCGAATTCGGCCCAACGGACACGCCCCTTGTTGGGCTCATGGAGGAGTGGACCCGAGGGAATGAGAAAGAAGTCAGAACCGTTAACACCGACAAGGGAGGAACCATGCGACTTGGGGCCTATCCCGCGGTGCTTAAGGAAGGTTCCCGGGTTGCCACGATTTACGGCACGGTCGAAATCTCAGAGCGCCATCGCCATCGATATGAAGTGAACGTGGAATATTTGGAAGCGTTGGAAAAAGTCGGCGTGATTTTTTCCGGTATGTCGCCCGATGGCAGATTGCCAGAGATTTTTGAGTTGTCTGACCACCCCTGGTTCATTGGCGTGCAATATCATCCCGAACTCAAGTCCAGACCTTTTGAACCCCATCCGCTCTTTGCGAGCTTTATCGAAGCAGCGAAAGTACAGTCTCGTCTCGTCTGATGGCTTGCCTTTGCCTTTAGAGGCCGGTATGAGACGCGCTTTGGTTTATCGGGCAGCGAATGCCCTGGACACATTGGAAGATCGATATGGCCGTCCCGAAGAGTAAAATTTCTAAGTCCCGCCGTGGCCAACGCCGCTCCCATGATCGGTTGGTGAGCAATGCGTATATCGAAGATGCAGATAGCGGTGAGCTTCGCAGGCCCCACCACATAGATCTTAAGACCGGTGTATATCGCGGTCGGCAAATTCTCGAGCCCCAGGACGAGATTTAGGTCACCCGCATGCGCTGATATTCAATTTAAACGCCCTCGCGACCCGGGGGCGTTTTCGTATCCAGATCAAACGACTTCGGAGCTAAACCGCCATGAGCGAAATTATAGACGTCTTCGCCCGCGAAATATTAGACAGCCGCGGCAACCCCACGGTTGAAGCAGAGGTTACATTGTCCGATGGGTCGCTCGGCCGCGCAGCTGTGCCTTCGGGTGCCTCGACGGGGGCGTATGAAGCACACGAATTGCGTGATGGCGATGAGCGATATGGCGGTAAGGGCGTTCGCCAAGCAGTGGATGCGGTGAATGGAGAGATCAATAGCGAGATTGTTGGTCTCGATGCGACGGAACAACGGCTGATCGATGAATTCCTCGTCGAACTAGACGGCACCGAAAACAAATCACGCCTTGGGGCAAATGCCTTGTTAGGCGTCTCAATGGCTGTTGCGAAAGCGGCCGCTGATAGCTGCTCGCTCCCGCTCTATCGATATATCGGTGGCGCAAACGCCCGTATTCTGCCCACCCCAATGATGAACATTATCAATGGCGGCGAACATGCAGATAACCCCATCGATATTCAGGAATTCATGATTATGTCAGCAAGCGCGCCGACCTTTGCTGAGGGGTTGCGCATGGGGGCTGAGGTTTTCCATGCACTGAAAAAAGGCTTGGGCGCTGCGGGGCACAACACAAATGTCGGCGACGAGGGCGGCTTTGCACCTGGCATCAAGTCGACCGATGAGGCAATCGAGTTCATCTTAAAAGCCATCGAGTCCGCCGGCTATTCACCCGGCGAAGATATCGTGCTCGCTCTCGACGCTGCTTCCACTGAGTTTTACAAGGATGGCATGTACAATCTGTCTGGTGAAGGAAAGTCGCTTCCGTCCGACGGAATGGTCGAATATCTCGCAGACTTGGTGGCGCGTTATCCGATCGTTTCCATCGAGGACGGTATGGCCGAAGACGATTGGGATGGCTGGGTCGCACTGACCGAAGCTATTGGCAGCAAATGTCAGCTCGTCGGTGATGATCTGTTTGTCACAAATCCATCCCGCCTCGCGATGGGTTTAGAGAGACGTGCAGGGAATTCCATTCTGGTGAAGGTCAATCAAATCGGAAC
>JBCBAO010000210.1:0-4764 GCA_038532405.1 Pseudomonadota bacterium
GGGCTACTGTACATTCCGACTTATCCACAACTTAACGTTAATGAAACATTAAATGAACAAATAAAGAATATATACAGAATATATATCACAAAGAAGTGTTGACGGATATTAAGTATCTGTTTTTAAAAGAAAAAATTTTTTTAAATTCTTGCAGCGCGACTCCAGACTAAGTTGTGACGATGGCCGCGCGAGCCATGCGGCGTTCAAAAGCCAGCATCGTGTGAGATCAAACGGTTATATCTCGAATTAGCGGTCAATCGCACCAAAATGCCTGCAAGTGGGCTGCAATCCCATTTCACTTCTCGGGCAATCTGGTGAATAAGCGATTCAATAAAAAAGTTCGTGGAGATCTCAAAAATGCGTTCCCTTTTGACCGCCCTTCTTGCCTCAACGGCCCTCGCGGCCTGTGGAGGTGCATCCGATACGCCCCAGAGTGCCGCTCCAGCTGAAATTACAGCCGAGGCAATCGCAGCCGAAACGGATCGAGTAAATGCTTGGTTCGACGCCAAATTCGAGGAGCAATTGGCGTTCAGCCCGATCCAGCAAACCTTTCTTGGCCGGGACACAAACCTCGACCAGATCGACGATTTCTCCGTCGAAGCAGAAGATGCCCAACTTGCCTGGGCCCGAGCAAGTGTCGAGGAGCTTAAGGCAAACTTCAACTATGATGCCCTGACCCCGGAAGCTCAGACCTCATACGATATCTGGATTTATCTGCTTGAGCAGACCGAGGCCTCCCTTCCTTTTCGGGAAAATGCATATGTTTTCGATCAGATGACCGCGGTTCAGTCCTTTTTCCCGCAGCTGCTGATCTCCTTTCATCCGGCGACAACACTCGAAAGCATGGAAGATTATATAGCCCGGATTTCAGCTTCGGCGCGCGCCCTCGACCAATTGATCGCTCGCTCAAAGGCCAATGCTGCCGCCGGCACCCGCCCACCACTGTTTGCTTTTGAAAGTGTCATCAAGCAAAGCCAGGACATCATCACAGGCCACCCCTTCTCCGAAGCAGAGGATGACAGCGCGCTCTGGACGGACGTGAACATAAAGCTGGACACTCTGCTTGATGCAGGAACGATCACCGATGATCAACGCGTGGACTTGCTCGGCCACGCAGAAGCGGCGCTCGTCAATGACCTTATGCCGGCCTATGAGCGCCTCATTGCCTGGCAGAAAGAAGACATGGTCAATGCCGCAGATGTCGGCACCGGTGTTGGGGCCCTGCCGAATGGTGAAGCCTATTATAATGAGCGCCTCGCAAACAACACGACCACAGCTTTCACATCCGAGGAAATTCACGAGATCGGACTTGCTGAAGTCGCCCGCTTGCGCACGGAGATGGAGGCCATCAAAAATGAGGTCGGGTTTGAAGGCGACCTGAAAGCTTTTTTTAATTACCTTCGCGACACAAAAGACGACGAGACCCTATATTTTCCGAATACGGATGAAGGGCGCGAGGGCTACATTACCGATGCCACCGCCGCAATAGATGGCATCAAGGCTGAACTTCCAAACTATTTCGGTCTTCTGCCGAAAGCCGATATTGTCGTGAAACGCGTTGAAGCCTTCCGCGAACAGGATGGCGCGGCGCAGCACTACTACCCGTCGACGCCAGATGGCTCTCGCCCCGGGACCTATTATGCCCACCTGTCGGACATGACCGCCATGCCAAAGCGTGAGCTGGAAGTGATCGCCTACCATGAGGGTCTTCCCGGCCACCATATGCAGATTGCGATTGCCCAGGAGCTAACCGGCATCCCGACCTTCCGAACCCAGCAAGGCTTTACCGCTTATGTTGAAGGATGGGCGCTGTATTCTGAATTGTTGGCGACGGAAATCCCGGGAACCTATCCCGACCCCTATTCGCAATTCGGCCGGCTTGGTTCTGAAATGTGGCGCGCGATCCGGCTTGTTGTCGATACCGGCCTCCATGCAAAGGGCTGGACGGAGGAAGAGGCCCTCGCCTATTTCCTAGACAATGCTGCGGCTCCAGAGACACAAGCGCGATCAGAAATCCGCCGCTATATGGTCTTGCCGGGGCAAGCCACGAGCTACAAGATTGGTATGCTGAAAATACTGGACCTGCGCGCCAGGGCCGAGGCGGAACTTGGCGACGCTTTCGATATTCGAGGCTTTCACGATACTGTTCTTGGCGGCGGTGCCATGCCGCTCAGCATCCTGGAACAACGCATCGACCGGTGGATAGAAACCGTGAAGGCCGCATAGGCCATATGGCCGAGGCCGCGCCCACCCTATCGGGATGGCAAATTGCTACCTATGTGCTGCCAGCCATCCCGATTGCAGCGCTCGGCTTGCCCCTTACGGTTCATATCCCGCCCCTCTATGCCGAAAGCACAGTGCTCACCCTTGGGCTGGTCGGCACCCTGTTTTCAATCTCAAAACTGGTCGATGTGTTCACCGATCCTCTCTTCGGGTGGATCAGCGACCGGTTTTCGCCGCGCTGGGGACGTCGGCGCACATGGATGATCGCCTCAGCTCCAGTTCTGATGGTGTCCACTTATTTCCTGTTTCATCCGCCAGAGACTGCAGGCCGCCTTTATTTGGTCGGCTGGCTATCGCTCGTTTATCTCGGGTATACGATGGCATTTCTGTCTCACCTCTCATGGGCGGCGGAACTTGCCCGCAGCTATGATGAGCGATCACGTCTCATGGGCTGGCGCCAGGTCGGCGCGACGGCGGGTATGCTACTGGTTTTGGTGCTGCCAAGCATTGGCGAGGTTACCGGTCTGATTGCGGGCGCAGCCGCGCGGGCAGCCCTAATGAGTGACTTTATCCTCCTTATGGTGCCTATAACTTTCGCCATTATCTGCTTTGGCGTGCCGGACCCTGTCCCCAAGAGGGACCCGGCCAAATTGTCCTTAAAGGACCTGCAAACGATCATCGGAAATCACCATTTGCGCCGGGTCCTCAGCGCGGATTTTCTATTGAGCGCGGCGCTCGGGATCACTGGCAGTCTTTATGTCTGGTTTACCGTTTATGTTCTGGAAATGCCCTCTCTTACCAGCGTGATTCTGGTTGCTTATTTCGGTGCCGCGACGTTTTGCGTTCCGATCTGGATGCGGTTGGCTAGAAAGTACGAAAAGCACACCGTGTTTGCCGGTGCGATGGCATATGGAATGGTGACCCTGGGATTGTTCTCACTGACACCGGGTGCCCCCTTAGGTATCGTTATACTGGTCAATTGTCTTTATGGCTGTGCCTATGGGGCCGGTGTTTTCCTCGCCCGCGCAATGGTGGCAGACACGGCAGATTATGATGAGGCCAAGACGGGCGTCTCGCGTATGGGCACTTTTTATAGTGGTTTGACGCTCACCGCGAAAACGGGTTTCGCCTTCGGCCCAATGGTCGCCTACAACCTGCTCGAATGGGTCGGCTTTGATCCGAAAGGCACCGTCGACGCAGCAGCTTCGAACTGGCTACTCTTTACCTTTACCGTCCCCTCCATAGCACTGCTCGGCTGTGCAGGGTTGATTATCAGGGGACACAGATTGACGCGGGCAGAACATGCTCGCATCAGACAGCAATTGGATCACGGTATCTCACGCTGAGGCCCGCTGTCGTCTTAGCGTAAAGGAGGGGTCTGTTGGACCCCTTGCAAGGCCGGCCTACTCAGCCGGGTTCGGATGGCCCTCCACCATCATGACACCGGTTGCGACCGGCGCTTCGTTTTCCGGACAGGCATCGCTGGTACTTTTCTTCGCCCAGCGGCCATAGGCGCGGCTTAGAACCCCCGCACTCGCGCCATGCAGCACAATGCTCATCAAGACTGTCACGGCAACAATGGATTGTATCAAACCAGCAGAGGGCACCTCCAAGTCTTCCAGAACCAACAGCGCAAACAAAAGAGACGCAAGGCCCCGCGGACCAAACCAACCCAGAAAGGCCAAGGATGGAAGGTGGAGTTTCAGGCCAGCCATTGCGAGAGCCGTGGGCAACATCCGAACCAGCGTCAGACTGGCGAACGCATACAGCACGATTTGCGGCGTGACGATGGTCAGCGACTGCGGTAACAGGACCAAACCGAAGAGGAGGAAGGTCAGCTGTGACAGAACCTCACTTTCGGTCTCGGTAAACTCATAAAGAAAATGGGAGTAAGCAACTTTCAGATTCCCATAGGTCATGCCGCAGGCAAATGCCGCAATGAACCCATTTCCTCCCACACCTTCAGCGAAGGCAAAGGCCAGAACAGCCAATGCCATAGCGGCGACCCCTTGATAGGTTTCGGTGATCCAGCCACGCGACGCAGAAAAACCGATCGCCTGGCCACCGATCCAGCCGGCGGCAATTCCAATCAGCGGACCAAGCGTGAGTTGCAGGGTTAGAAATACCACCCAATTTGTCTCACCGCTCTGGTGGGACAAGTTCAGAAAGCACGCAAAAAACAAGACCGCCGGCAGCGCGATCCCATCATTTAAACCGCTTTCGACATTTAAGCTTTGTCGAATTCGCAGAGGAACAGACTTTTCCGCCAGGACCGAGGCTCCCAAAGCCGCGTCCGTCGGTGCCAGGATAGCCGCGATCAAAGCCGCCTCGATCCAGAGAAGTTCAGGCAATAACCCCTTCCCGACCGCTGCTCCGAACGCAATGGTCAAAGGCAATGCAATCAGGAGAAGCCGAACCGGAATCGATCGAAACCTCAACAGCGATGGCACCGATATCCGGGACGCATCTGCAGCAAGGATGAGGACAAGCGTGATTTCAGCAATCGTATGTACGCCGGCTTCTGAAAAACTCATCCCGAAT
>JBCBAO010000211.1:0-4710 GCA_038532405.1 Pseudomonadota bacterium
ACCGCGCACCGTCCAGGCCCCTTGCTTGCGGGCGAGCGCCGGGATCTTCTCAATGGTCCAGTTTGGTCGCTCTGCCGACCGCTTATAAATCGAGAAGACGGCCCGGTCCTTCAACATGGCGATGGCATAGTCACGGGCGGTTCCGGTACCAACCAAGTGGCCATAAACTGAAAGGATGCGATTCAGCTCTGTTTTGTGGAAAACAATTCGCGGTTCCGGCCTGACATTTGTAGCTCCGGATGTTATCCGATCTGTCATCTTGGCACGTCGCTCCTATCTGACCTTCGGCGGCTGACACACTATGTAACAATTGTAATGCTGCGCCTTGAAAACGCCCTATTCTGAACTTGTATCGGCCCCTTCGACAACCCAACCTATATGTGTCGGGCGGCGGAGCATACCAGGCATCCCAGACCCATCAGCCCCCCCAGCCCCCTGGGGCGTTTGGTTTCTGCCTCCCGACAACTCTCACCAAAATCAGGTCACTTCCCTTAAAAATCGCTCATATTCCAGCATCGGACGCCGTCTTTGGCGGTCCGACCGCACGCGATGACTGGCCAAAAGCGTTTGTCGACGCTAGAGCCAAATGAATGGGAGACAACAGTGCAACCGCGACGCCTGACACACCTATGCTCGACCTTGTTGGCCTGACAAAACAGTTTCGTGGCGTCCCTGCGGTCGACCAGATATCTCTGTCCCTGAAACGCGGCGAGGTCCTTGGCTTCCTGGGGCCTAATGGGGCCGGGAAATCAACGACAATAAGGCTCGTTGCAGGCGTGCTGGAGCCAGATGCGGGGGACGCCCTGATCAATGGGCTGTCGATCATCAAACAGCGGCGCGCGGCCCAGACCAATATCGGATATCTTCCGGAGGGCTCTCCCCTTTACTCGGACATGACCCCCCGGGAATTTCTAACCTTCCTCGGCCAGGCGCGTGGCCTCACGGCAGCGGCGTGCCGCGAGGCCGTTGACCGGGTAACGGCAGATGCCCGTATCGCGGCGGTCAGCTCGAAACGGATCGGTGACCTTTCAAAGGGGTTTCGGCGACGTGTGGGCCTTGCGGGAGCCATCCTGACCGATCCACCAGTGCTACTGCTTGACGAACCGACGGATGGGCTGGACCCAAACCAAAAGCGTGCGGTGCGAGCCTTGATTCATCGCATGGCACCGGAAAAAGCCATACTGATCACAACCCACACCCTTGAGGAGGTTACGGCCATGTGCACGCGGGCTGTCATCATTAATCAAGGCCGGGTCGTTGCAGATGACACGCCGGACGCGCTGGCCGCCTCTGCCCCGGAAGGCGGCCTGGAACGTGTCTTCATGGACCTAACGACGCAAGCGGAGATGGTTGCCTGAGATGACACCCGCGACACTGCTTGAAGAGACGACAGGCGCTTTTCGCGGCTTAGGGGCCGTGTATCGGCGGGAATTGCGGGCCTATTTCACAACGCCTATGGCCTATGTTTTCATGGCCGTCTTCTTACTCGCGCTTGGCGTTTTTACATGGGAAGCCAGTAACTTCTTCGAAACAGGCCGGGCCGACCTTGCCCCATTCTTCGTCTGGCATCCCTGGCTTTACATGGTTTTTTTACCGGCCCTGGCCATGCGCCTCTGGGCAGATGAGCGCAGCGCAGGCACGGACGAACTTCTCTTCTCTCTGCCCATCGGATTGCCGGGAACGGTTATTGGCAAACTGTTCGCAAGCTGGACCGTGGCCGCTCTCACCGTCGCCCTCACCCTGCCGATGTGGGCAACCGTGAACTATCTCGGCCCAACGGACAACGCAGCCGTTGGGCTTGCTTATATGATCAGCCTGTTCATGGCCGGGGCTTACCTCTCGATTGGCCTCGCCATTTCAGCGCTCACGCGAAGCCAAGTGACGGCGTTTGTGATCTCGGTCTCCATAGCGTTTCTGTTTACAGCCGCAGGGCTGCCCATTGTCTTGTCCGGTGTGACGGATCTCTTCGGTGTGCGCTTTGCCGATGGGGTCGCACAATTGTCCTTCCTGACCCATTTCGAAGCGGCCCAACGCGGTGTTCTGGAAGGCCGCTCCGTTCTGTTTTTCACAGCCTTTATTATGCTGTGGTGTATGCTGTGTGTCCTCTGGGCCGAGCGGGCGAGGCGCTAAGCGATGGTAAAACGCGCCTTTCTGCCCCTGGTGAGTGCTCTCAGTCTTGGTATCTTTGTCCTCGCCAACAGCCTCTTTCAACCGCTCCTTGCCGGATGGCGCATTGATTTCTCCGAAGGAGACCAGTTCACCTTAAGCGAGGGCACCCGCGCCACATTGCGCGACCTCGCCGAACCGGTGGACCTGACCTTTGTCTATACCCGGGCGGTTGGCCAAAACTATCCCGCCGTGCGCGCCTATGCCCAGCGCGTGCGGGAAATCCTGCAGGCCTACCGCACAAGCGATGGGCGCAAGGTCCGCCTCACCGAGATCGATCCAAAGCCTTTCTCTGAACAGGAAGATGAGGCGCTCGCCGCCGGAATCACGGCAATCCAAACGGATGGGACAGACCCGCTATATTTTGGCCTTATCGGCCGAAACACGGTGGACGACGAACTGGTTATTCCCTTTCTAGCACCCGAGCGCGAAAGCACGCTGGAATATGACCTGACCCGATTGATCGCCAGGCTGGACGCCCCCGAACCGGCAACGATTGGAATTTTGACGGACTTGCCCGGCCTGGAAGGCGATGGCGAAGACAGCGGAACCCATGTTCTGCGCGAAATTGCGAATGTCTACCGTGTCGAACCGATTGGGAGTGCATTCACATCGATCCCGGATTCGGTGGACGTTTTAATGGTGGCCCACGCCACCTCCTTGACCGATTGGCAGACCTATCTGATCGATCAGTTCATTCTTGAAAAGGGTCGCGCTTTGATGCTGATCGACCCGGCATCGAAGGCGAACACGTCCGATGACCTCTTCGACGTAGACGGGTCCGGGCGTCGATCAGATATTGAAATCCTTGGTGAAGCATGGGGGATCGCGCTTTCGGAGCAAGCTGTTGCCGACGCGGCCCATGCCCTTCCGGTCACCCTGGAAGAAAACGGACGCCTGATCGACGTGGGCCAACCGCTTTTTATCGGCGTGACCAATTCTTTAATGTCAGCAGATGATCTCATCACAGCATCCCTCTCACGCACCGTAAACCTGGGAGCCCCCGGCGCATTGGAGGCCTTCCCCCCGGACGGGCTAACATTCGACGTTATCATGCGCACCGGCGAAGCGCCTTCCTTTATCGACGCCGATCTCGCGACCGAAGCCACCGATCCGAAGGAGATTTTGCGCGCCTATGCGGCCGAGGACGGGCAGCTAACGCTCGCGGGCCGGTTATCTGGTGCGCTATCCTCGGCCTTTCCCAATGGTCCTCCGCAGGTGGATGAAGCAGACACGTCTCTGGACGCGGAACTCGTCGTTTTTGGCTCCGATGACCAAGGTCCACATCTTGCGATCAGTCGAAAGCCGGTTGAGATTGTCATTATCGCGGACACGGATCTGCTGGATGACGGGTTCTATATCGACCCCCGCTCCTCCACACCGGTCGGAGACAATGCGACCCTTATACTGAACGCCCTGGACAACCTGACCGGCGGCGAAAATCTTCTTGGGCTTCGGTCGCGCGCGCCAAACCTCCGCCGGATGACGCGCGTTGATCGCATGCGAAGCGAGGCACGCGACCGGGTTTTCGACGAGCAGGTCAGATTGGAAGCGCGGCTGACGGCTTCCCAGAGGCGGTTGGAGGAGCTGCAATCGGTCGGCGCAACAGGTGGCTTTTTCTCTGGGGATTTAGAAGCTGACCTGACCATTGATGAACGCGCTGAGTTGGCCGACCTTCGCCAGGAAGTGGTTGATACACGGGCGCGTCTGCGTGGGATTGAGCGAGACTTCCGGCAAAACATTGATGCGCTGGAGGGGCTACTGCGCACAATCAATATATGGGGCGGGCCGCTTTTCGTTATGGCGCTCGGCCTCCTGGTCTGGTGGCGCAGGGAGCGTCAGACAGGATGATGGCACTCAAAGAGATCCACCAACAGCGTATTCTCGCCGGCCTTGGCGCTGTTTTCCTTCTGCTGGCCGGCCTACTGTCCCTCGGCAATCCAAGCGACCCTGCCTATCAGCAAACGGAGCGAACGGATCAAAAAGTGTTTCCACGCCTCGCCCGGCAAACGGACGGTGCGCAAATTATTCGGATTACGCTCTCCGACCTCACCTATACGCTGAAACGGCATCCAAGTCGGCCCGAGGAATGGGTCATGATCGAATCCGGTGACTATCCGGTTCGGACTGACAGGCTGTCGGAGCTTGCCAATGGTTTGGTTGCCCTCACCTGGGGGGACAAACGAACGGAAGACCCGGACAAATTCGATCGAATTGGCCTTGGCGACCCCTCCACCGGCGGCACCGGCGCGCGAATTGATGTCCTCGATAAGGATGGTCGCAGTCTGGCCTCGCTGATTACGGGCCGCAAAGCCGACAAACTGTACGCGCGGTTTCCCGACGAGACGAAGAGCTTCAGAGCCAATGGGGACTTGCCCCCCCTCTATACCCGCGAGGCCTGGCTCGATCTTGATATTGTCGATATGCAGCCCGATGCGATCGGCGCTGTGCGGATAACCGAAGCAAATGGGCGCAGCATTTATTTGACCCGCCCTCCAGGCTCCGGCCCCAGATCGTTTCGCCCGGCCCCGCCTTTTGAAAATG
>JBCBAO010000212.1:0-4701 GCA_038532405.1 Pseudomonadota bacterium
CTTGGTTTCGCCCCATATGCAAAGCCAGGCGAAAAACTTGTTCTCGCAGACGCCCTCGCCGAAGATGTTCGTCTTTCGGCGAAAGTCACTTCATGGAACCGTGTTACGGACGTAGATCCAGCGGGCTGGAGCTGCGACCATCCGCTTTCCGCCGATGCATTCTGGGACACTGCACGCCCCCTTCTGGCCGGCGATCATGTGACCGCCGACGCGGGCACCGGTTTCGTCCATACAGCGCCGGCTCACGGCGAGGATGATTTCAATGTCTGGGTCGAGAGTGGCCGCACGACGCAGGACATCCGCCAGATCGTCGATGATGCTGGCTGCTATACGCCCGATGTTCCGCGCTTTGCTGGCCTCGATATCGTTCGCACGTCCGGCAAGAAACGTGGTCAGCCCGGCAAGGCTAATGATGAGGTGATCAAGGCGCTCGCGACAAGCGGAAACCTTCTCGCGCGCGGGGTGACCCAAATCCGCGATGCCCATTCCTGGCGCTCCAAGGCACCCGTTATCCGCCGGGCAACGCCGCAATGGTTTATCGCCATGGATATGCCCGGCAAGGATGGCAGCAAGCTGCGTGAGCTTGCCATGGATGCGCTCGACAAAATCGAGTTCTTTCCCGCGACCGGTCGCAACCGACTGACAGCCATGATCAAGGATCGTCCCGATTGGTTGGTCTCTCGCCAGCGAAATTGGGGTGTTCCGATCACGATTTTCGTCAACAAACTCGGCGAGCCGCACACAGCGGTGCTTCCTGAAGACAAAGCGCAGGCCATCAATGCCCGCATTGTTCAGGCGATCTCCAGGAGCGGTATCGATGCCTGGTTTGAAACGCCAGATGCCGACTTGCTTGGCGATGATGCCCAGGCGGAAGACTGGACCAAAGTCACCGATGTCCTGGATGTCTGGTTTGACAGCGGCACAACCCATGCCTTCTGCTTGCGTGAGCGCGGCATTGTCGATGAGCGTACCGGCCAGGCCAATCTTTATATGGAAGGATCTGACCAACACCGAGGATGGTTTCAATCTTCCTTGCTAGAGAGCTGCGCGACCCGGGGTATCTCACCCTATAAGCAGGTGTTGACCCATGGCATGGTCGTCGATGCCGAGGGCAAGAAAATGTCGAAATCGATTGGCAACACCATTGAACCCGGCGAAATTCAAAAACAGTTCGGCATTGAGATTCTGCGGATTTGGACGGCCTCTTCGGATTTTACAGAAGATCTCCGTATTTCCGATGAGATCATCAAAGGCTCCGTGGAGACGTATCGGCGCCTTCGCAATACGCTGCGTTATCTTCTCGGGGCGTTGGACGGGTATTCGGCAAGCAAAGAAGCGATGCCGGCAAGCCAGATGCCGGGTCTGGAGCGTTGGGTGCTGCACCGTTTGGCAGAACTTGATGGGACAATTCGGACCGCTTACGAAACCTATGACTTCAAGCGCGCGATGTCGGCTCTCGTAAACTTCTGTTCGGTGGACCTATCGGCGATCTACTTCGATATCCGGAAGGATAGCCTTTACTGCGACGCGCCCACAGAGCTCCGTCGCCGTGCCGCCCGCGCCGTAATGGATGAGGTATTGGAGCGTTTGCTTGTATGGCTCGCGCCGATCATGCCGTTCACGACGGAGGAGGCGTTTCTAATGAGCCGGTTTGCGGATGGTCGCGCAGCCAGTGTCCACCTGATGCAGTTTCCGGAAACGCCAGCAGATTGGCGCGATGATGACCTGGCTGAACGTTGGCAGCAGATTTTCACCGTTCGACGGGTTGTGACCGGCGCACTGGAGATTGAGCGGCGTGAGAAACGCATCGGCTCCTCGCTTGAAGCGTCCCCCGCCGTTTACATTACGGATCCTGCGCTCTTGGCATTGGTTGAAGCCGAAGATGCAGCAGACCTGTTTATCACCTCCGATGCAAAGCTGGTGTCCGGTGATGCACCGGGAGGCGCATTTGCCCTGAATGATGTTGAGGGCGTCGGCGTTGTCCCCGAGATGGCAGAAGGCATAAAATGCGCTCGCAGCTGGAAGTATTTTGATCCAGCAACCGCAGATCCGGAGTTCCCCGACTTAACCCCAAGGGACGCGGGGGCGGTGAAAGTTTGGGATGCGGCAAACCCATGACGGGAACGTTCCGTGCCTTAGTTGCTGCGATCATTATCCCGGTCGTCTTAATCCTGGATCAATGGACCAAGCGCATCGTGCTCTCTGTGCCCGAACTGAATGGTCCAGGATGCCTCGACAGGACTCAGGCCTGCGGAAAAATCGAGGTGTCCTCTATTTTCGATATTTCAATGGTCTGGAACCGGGGTATGAGCTTTGGCGCGTTTCAATCTGAGGGAATTATGCGCTGGGTCCTTGTGGCCGGGACATGTGCGATCGCCCTTGGCTTTGCGATATGGCTGTTCCGAGCAAGCACGCGATTGACGACGATTGCGCTTGCCTTCGTTGTCGCTGGAGCCATTGGCAACGTTGTCGATCGGATTCGGTTTGGGGCTGTTGTTGATTTTTTGGACTTTTCTGGGCTTTGGTTTCCCTATGTGTTCAATGTGGCAGATGCATCGGTCACTGTAGGTGCAGCCTTGCTCTTGGGCGATCAGTTTATATTGTCTCGCAAAGAAGCTAATCTGGCCAAGGCCGGGGGACGTGTATCCGAACATCCGGATAGCTAATGCGTAGGAGACCCAGTATCATGTCGACCAAATCAGTTCTTGGCCTCGCTTTCATTCTCTCTTTGAGCACGGCATGTGCCTCTTCTTCGGACAATGGGCCGGCGCCCAATGAGTTTCGAGTTGTAAAAAAAGCACCTCTCACTGTGCCACCTGAATATAGCCTGCGCCCGCCTGAGGCTGGAACCGTTCGTCCGGTAGAGTTAGATCCTGCCCGCGTCGAGCAAAGCGTTACCTTTGGGGAACAAGTCGGTTCCAGCGCCAGTTTGGCTGAACGTGTCCTCGTCGCGAGGGCTGGAGCGATCGCTGTGAGCCCGATCGTTCGTGAGCAGGTTGACTATGAAGAAGCGGGTTTGCTGCGCAAATCCAGGTCGATTTCAGACCGTGTAACCGGCTGGACAGGCTCCGAGGAAGAACTTGCCGAAGCAGAAAGCGACAGTGCAACGGGCGGCGGCGAGATTACAATTGAGCGATCGAGCGGGCCGCGTATTAAACTTCCAGGCACATAGGCGCAGCCGCCGGTCGATCAAAGCACATCTTAGATCTGCTTTCATACTTGACACCTATCGGTGCCGGCCCATCGTCAGATCCATGGCACTGCCTTTGATCCATCACCCCGCCTATGATGCTGAATCGGTTGCCGATACCCACCGGTTTCCAATGCGGAAATACTCAATTCTTGCTCAAATGGTCCGTGCGCGTGGCCATATGTTGATTGAACCAAAACCTGCAAATGCTGAGCTGCTGGAAAATGTGCACGACGCCTTTTACGTGGCCTCTGTCCTGAATTGCCGTCTTGAGCCGAAGACGGCTCGGAAGATTGGTTTTGAGATGACCCCCGCAATTGCACGTCGGTCTTGCGCCGCGGTTGGCGGTACATTGCATGCCGCGCGCTTCGCGCTGACAACCGGTGCCAGCATAAATCTCGCCGGCGGCAGCCACCATGCCCATGCGTCTTGGGGCGCTGGTTTCTGCGTTTTTAATGATGTTGCCGTTGCCGCAGCAACCCTGCTGGTCGAGGGAGAAGTTGCCAAAGTTATGGTCGTTGATTTGGACGTCCACCAAGGCGATGGCACGGCGCATATTTTTGCCGGCCGGGATGATGTGTTCACGCTTTCGATACACTGTTCGGACAATTGGCCCCTCACCAAGCCGCCATCAGATATTGATATCGGCTTGCCGAGGGGGGCAGGGGATGGAACCTATTTAACAACCCTGCGCAAGACCCTCGCCCGGGCCTTTGATGCGGCCGAGCCGGATTTGGTGTTTTACAATGCCGGCGTTGACCCCCACCGGGATGATCGGCTCGGCCGCCTTGCATTGACAGATGGCGGGCTTGCCGAGCGTGATCGCATCGTGGTCGAAGCTTGTCACAAGCGTGGCGTCCCGATTTGTGGTGTGTTGGGCGGGGGGTATCAAGATGATGCCCGTGCCGTGGCAGCGCGGCATCTGCTGCTTGTCGATGCGCTGAGCGTCTGCTGCGCGGCATAGGGGCAGCGTTTAAGGTGACGAACGGCTCTCTTGCTTCCGGTTATTTGCGGCATGTGGACGGGTTGCGCGGGGTTAGCGTGCTTCTCGTTGTCTTTTACCATGCCTGGCCGAAGAGCCTTCCCGGCGGATTTATCGGCGTTGATGTTTTCTTCGTGATCTCAGGGTTTTTGATTACTCGACTCCTCGTTGCTGAGGTCATTGATACTGGGCGCATAAACTATGGCCGCTTCCTTGTCCGCCGGGTGCGACGTTTGTGGCCGACATTTGCACTGGTCGTCATAGCTTCATTCCTGGTGGGTTACCTCATTCTCGGAACCGATGCTTACATCGCGCTTGCTGAAGCGGCATTGGCATCCCTGTTTTTCGTATCAAACTGGTATTTCGCCTCCGGGTTCGACTATTTCAACGAGGCCCAGAACCAGAACCTTTTGCTGCACACATGGTCGCTGGCCGTTGAGGAACAATTTTATCTGCTCTACCCGGCCCTGATCTGGGCTTTCGGACGGCGTAGATCGGCATTGCGTCTGGCGATCGGCGCAGTCTGGTG
>JBCBAO010000213.1:0-4699 GCA_038532405.1 Pseudomonadota bacterium
GTCGGTTGCGGCAAAAACCTCTGCAGAGATAGCCGCTGGCACCGCGCCGGCCGATGCCCTGGACAGCCTCATAGGATTGGAATGGGGCGCGCTTGTCATCGTAACGGCCCTCTCGGTTGCCAATATCGTCCTCGGTGTCTGGCGGCCGCGCCGTATCACGCCGGACTTCAGCTGGGAAAAAGAAGGGGCCGATGACAGCCTCGCGAAAGAGATCGCGCCGGCAGACTAGGCCCGAAGATCGAGGGGATCCGATACCTTCCGGTTAAAGCGCCTCGATAATCGCCTCGGTCATTTCATCCGTGCTGAGCGTTCCGCCTAGGTCGTGGGTCCGCGCGCCGTTCGCCAGTGCGGTTTCTACCGCACCGAACAAGCGGTCGGCCTTGTCCGGCAGCCCGAGCGACCATCGAAGGGCCATTTCAAGAGACAGAATGGTTGCGCACGGATTGGCGATGCCTTGGCCGGCAATATCCGGCGCAGATCCATGGACGGGCTCATACAGCCCGGGCACGCCAGGGTCGCCAAGGCTCGCCGAAGGCAACATCCCAATCGAGCCGGTCAACATCGCGGCCGCATCGGATAAAATATCCCCAAACAAATTGCCGCATAGAATAACGTCGAATTGCTTCGGCGCGCGCACAAGCTCCATTGCGCAGGCGTCCGCCAGGATATGGGTCAGCTCAACGCCATCGCCCTCCGCCGCGTGGAGCGCCGTCACTTCCTGGCGCCAGAACAGGCCGCTTTCCATAACGTTTGACTTCTCCGCCGAGGCCACCCGTCCCCCGCGGCCCCGTGCAATCTCGAGGGCGACGCGTGCGACACGGGCAACTTCCGGCGCTGTGTAGCGCGAGGTTTCATAGCCATATCGCACCCCGTCTCCACCGGTTTCGATCCCGCGTGGTTCGCCAAAATAGACCCCGCTGGTCAGTTCCCGGACGAACATAAGGTCGAGCCCGTCGATCACGTCCCGCTTCAGGCTGGACGCGTCCACAAGCGCCGAGAAGCAATAGGCCGGCCGCAAATTGGCATACACGTCGAGCCCTTTGCGCAGTTTCAAAAGCCCCATTTCCGGGCGTTTGTCCCGTGGCACACCCTGCCATTTCGGTCCGCCCACAGCCCCAAGCAAAACCGCGTCCGCCATGCGGGCTTTTTCAAGTGTGGCCTCTGTCAACGGATCGCCGTCCGTGTCATAGGCGGCCCCGCCCACAAGGCCGGTCTGCATCTCCAGATCTGGAACGAGGGCCCCCGCCACCCGGACAGCGGCTGCCGTGACCTCTGGGCCTATGCCATCTCCCGGAAGCAAGAGTAATGTTTTGGCCATGAAAACCCCCATTGCGCTGAGCGGTGTCTCATAGGCGGAAAAGGGCCGCGCCTCAACGGGCGTTCACGCAACGCAGATCAGCGAACCCGCAACGGCGTCTCCATTTGTGACCAGCAGACGGGCCGATTAGCCGGTCAGTGTGCTTAATTCGCGACGGAGCCCCGCGTATTTGTACACAATGTTCTCGGGTCGATGCCCGTCGACTGGTTTATGATTTGTGCTCCATTTGCGGCGTAAAGCGTCGGCAAGTCCACAATCGTGACATCACCGTCATTCGCTTCAACTTCCAGAACCGGCGTGATCGCCCCTTCACCCGGGCGGGTCTCACCGAAGACATCAAAAATCAGCAAAACGGGCTGAATAGCGTATTCAACGCGAAAGTCGGTCGCGAAAGAGCTGATAACAAAACTGTATCCAATGTGTTCTGGCACCCCAAGCGCGTTCTGCCTGCCTTCCAGCGGTGTCGTGGCAACGAAATCCGGATCAGTTTCCGTAAAGCTTTCGCGCCCCGAGCTCTGGGGCGGCAGCGGATCAGCCGCCGTAATGGTGAGCGCTGATCGCGCAACAAAGGAGTCGGTTCCGCGGTTACCATGCTTGAGCATTACATTTTTATCCCACTGCCTTCGCGCAGACTGAGCCGGATATTGAAAGGTTCTGCAGGGACATTTAGGCACCTCCCAACGAAATTTTCCACGATCTTTTGCCCCAGGATTTCCCGGTCAAAATTGGTAATATTGAAGTCTTTTACCACAGGCTCCGCTGCGCCTGGCTCCTCGGTCGGGACACTCACCGTAAGCGTATAGATCAGCTGGGTATCAGGCGAAATGCAGCCCGCCAAAAATAGAATGCAAGCTAGAGATAAGACAGTCCTTCGCATGGCAAGGCCTCAATCTACCTGTGGTTATCTTATTTTATGTTTACACGTTTTGCCATTTTTTCTCAAGATTGGCCCCAGGTCTGACACATGGCGGCCTCAGCGGGTCAGCTGGGCGCGCAGCTCGGCGACACGGGCACTGTTTGCGCCAGCATCGGAATACCCAACACGCGATGCGGAGCGCAGGTGAATATCCGCCTCCGTCAGCCGGAATTCGACATCATCGACAAATCTGAACACGCCTGACGTAAACTCCGCAGAAAGATAGGCCTCCTCCTGCGCCGTCACTTTGCCCCCCATGTCGACAATCGCTTTTGGAAGGTTGGCCCAAGCTTCCACGGGAAGCGGCGGCACAGCTTTATCGCCTGGCTCTCCAGCTTCGCTGGACACGCAATTTGGAGACGATGGGCAGGGGGAAAGTCGACCCTCTACGAGCCCGAATGCCGACCCATTTTGGGATTGGATCCCAAGGAAAAACAGCCCGCCGATCCCCAAAAGAACCAAAACCAATAGGGCGATAGCACCGTACTTGATCACTTTCATGTCGCATTTCCTCTCGCTATTCTTTTAATTTGGACATATAATGTCCGAAATAGAATTTTACTATCAAGTCGGCCAAGGCAAAGGGGGCCTGTCCGAAAGATATGAGCTAGGCAGACCCATGTTCGCAGATGACCAACTTCCAACCCATTCCGCGATTGCTTTTGTTGCGCGCCTCTTGTTCACCTCGCTCTTCTTTCTGTCAGGCCTGACCCATTTCACCAATGTGCCTTACTATACCGATCTTATGCCCGAGGAGATCCCCTTCCAGGTCTTCTGGGTCTATCTCTCCGGCGGGGTTGAACTGGTTGGGGCTGCGATGATCCTTACCAACCGGCAACCGCGTCTTGGCGCATGGCTGATTGTCCTCTTCATGATCCCTGTAACATTTGCCGTACACGGCTATGAGATGATTTACGCCGCCACGGAACCCGAGCGCGCCATGCAGCAGGCTCACTTTCTAAAAGGGATCGCGCTGACAGGTGCAGCACTGTTGATCACGCAGTTCGGCGTGAAGCCGAGACCGGGCCCAATGCACAGCTAGCATCGGTTTTCGACCCAATGGAGACGTCCGCATTTGGCTGCATAGCCGATCTTCGCGACACGGCTTAAAACGCCCAAAAAAAGGACTCTGAGATTGTTCCGGTTTTAGTCTCGATGAAGACTATGTTACCTCCATCGAATGCAATTGCTTATCTCAACTTGGCGCGATGGCCTTTATGTCATGGGCGGGGATAAAATCGAACATGAGCTGGCGGGGCGGGGCGTTCGCGGTTTGACTGCAGCGGGCGACGGCTCCGTTATTGCTATATTGGACAACACTGCAATTAGCCGCCGGTCAAGGGACGGCACTTGGAATGAACTTATCCGCTCTGACATCGACTTGTCTGTTTGCCTGATTTCGCAGGGTGAGGTCTTTGTTGGAACCGATGTCAACGCCGCAATGATGCGCTTGGTTGATAGCCGTCTCGAGGCGGTTAAAAGCTTCGACCATGTTGTCGGTCGCGAAAGTTGGTATGGTGGTACGGCGATTATCGATGGCAAAGTGGTTGGGCCACCGTTGGGTGTCCGCTCAATGACAGCCGCGTGCGATGGTTCGGCTATTTTTGCAAATGTCCATGTCGGCGGAATTCCAAGATCGACAGATCAGGGCGCCTCCTGGCACCCCACGATAAACATAGAAGCGGATGTTCATGAGGTGGTCTGCTCGAATACACACATAAGTGTTGTCGCCGCCGCGTCAGCCGTCGGATTGTGCCTGAGTCATGACGCGGGTGAGAGCTGGCAAATTGAAACGAAAGGCCTTCACGAGCCTCACTGTCTGGCGGCGGTTTTTATCGGCGATGAGATTTTTGTATCGGCCTCCGAGCATCCGTTTTCAGAAAAGGGAGCGGTCTACCGTAGGTCACTTGATGGTAGCGAACCGTTCGCGCCTGTTGACGGCGGATTCCCTCGATGGACTTCTGGCGTGGTGGATACAGCCTGCATGACCGCGAGCGGAGCAAATGCGGCAATCATAGACCAAGCTGGGAACGTCTATGTTTCATCGGATGCAGGTTCCAATTGGTCACACAAAACAAGCGGGCTAACCGGTGTCAGCGCTGCCTTATTCACCTAAACGGGTGTCCTAAACTCGCCCTGGAAAGGTCGCTTTCTCTATTTTGGAATTGTACGCCACGCCACGGCATGGCAGAGTTCTCGCATCGAGCATTGCGTTCGATATGGAGATTTAATGTCTATGATTGCGGGAAGCCGCGAGTCCTGAGCGATTAGGATTCTTCCATTTGAGTTCAGGCGCAATCGCGCTGCCCTTTCGGCTACGCATAGCTAAGGCTCAGTTTTCAAAAATTTCCAACCCAAGGGCTTGCTGACAGTGCGCTGCATATGAACCCCATGGGTCAATCGAGAGACAAAGCATTGACGAAAATATTGACTATTCGTCTCGCAACGCGGGAGGACGTCCCTTC
>JBCBAO010000214.1:0-4629 GCA_038532405.1 Pseudomonadota bacterium
CTGCCGAGACCGCCTAGCGGCGGACCCGGTTGAGCACGGTGACTTCGGCACCATTTGGAATGCCGACTTCCTGGAAACTCCAGGTGACGGTGGCCCCTTCAGGATTGTAGACCTTGCAATAGTCCTGGCGGGTGCGCTTTAGGCCAACCTCGAACTCGTCCTCATCCTCGCTGAACACGCGCAGGTCGAAGAACCCGCGATCGGTGCAGCCATTGTCGGACACCGTAAACGAGATGGTGTCACCCGCGACATCGGCCGCAAAAACGGTTCCAAAGCCACTCTTGCTGTCCCAATCACTGGTGAAATCCGCATCGTCGGCGTCGATAATGACACAGCCACCCAGCAAGACTGCGCCGAGGGCGGCGCTAGCGATCTGAAATTTCATGATTTTGCTCCATATTGAAAAACAATATTTGACTTATCGTATTTCAATATGTATCTGTCAACTACACTTTCACAAAAGGGGAATACGACATGTTGCGCACAAGCCTTATCGCCGCGAGCACGCTCGCCCTCGCTCTTCCGGCGACCGCAGAAACCCGCACATATGACTTGCCAAGCTTTAACGCCATCGACGTCTCATCCGGCCTTTCGGTCGTTTTCGAAGCCGGTCCGGAACAAAGCGTTGTTGCCGAAACAGATGGCGGCGATTTCGACAAAATCATCGTCGAGGTTGAAGACGACACACTTATCGTCCGGCGCAAACGCAGCAATTGGAATTGGGGCGGCAGCCGCAAGAATCGCTTCACCGTGAACGTAACCGGCCCGGCTGTTTCAGAGCTGGATGCAAGCTCAGGGTCGAGCCTGACGGCAAATGGCGTTGCCGGAGACTATGTTGTGATTGACGCCTCTTCCGGCGCGAGCGTTCGCGCGAGCGGAATTGAAGGCGGCGCTGTGGAAATCGACACATCTTCAGGATCTTCCATGTCCGTCAGCGGACAATGTACCCGCGTGAGCATCGAGACCTCATCCGGTTCCAGCGTGTCCGGCACATCGCTCGAGTGTGAGGAAGTCACCGCCGACGCATCCTCCGGCTCCTCAATCTCGGCCTATGCGACGACGCGGGTCAACGGCGAAGCGTCTTCCGGGGCGAGCGTTACGGTTCGCGGCGGCGCGACCGATGTTCGGGTTGATAAATCAAGCGGCGGCTCCGTCACGGTGAGCTAAGAGCTCTACGCGGGGACGCCCCATCCAGTCCCCTTGGGTGACCTGGTTCTCTTTGCATCTTGCGGAGGGCCGGGTCATTCCAATTCTGCGGCAAGCTGGTCCTCTTCGACAACGTCCCCTTCGGCGATGTGCAGGGCGGTGACCGTCCCCGATGTGGGGGCTTCGTAGGGCACTTCCATTTTCATGACTTCCAGAATGAAAAGCGTATCGCCGGTGTTTACCCGGTCCCCCAGTTTCACCAATACTTTCCAGACGCTGCCGCCGGTTTCTAGCTCTATTTTTGTTGCCATGGGTCGGGGCCTTTCACTCTCGTTCAGGGGCGAACGGAAAATCCGGTGGGGCCGAGCAGCCCCGGAAGAAGTGGCTGTATACGGTCAATCCAGCGGCAGAGATATGGCCGGGTTTCCCTTGGATCTATAAGTTCGTGGACGCTCAACGCTTCGGCGCGCGGAAAGGGAGACTGGCGGGCGGCCAACATCTCTTCCAGCTCCCTCCGGCGGGCGTCCGGGTCCGGGGCCGCTTCAATCTCGCGGCGAAAGGCGATGGCAACACCCCCTTCCACGGGCAGTGGCCCGCTCTCCGCCGATGGCCAGGCAAGGACATACGCTTCGGGCCCATAATGGGCCGCCTGGGCCACACCGAATGAGCGGCGCACCATGACCGACGCCCAGGGCAC
Organism: Pseudomonadota bacterium; assembly: GCA_038532405.1. Lineage (GTDB taxonomy): Bacteria > Pseudomonadota > Alphaproteobacteria > Caulobacterales > Hyphomonadaceae > CALLCD01. The sequence goes on from JBCBAO010000214.1 coordinate 1,844, forward strand.
GGTGGAGAGCGCAGCGGTGAGCACGGTATTCGCACCATGGCGGATCGTCGCTTCACGCTCGGCCTGGCTGCCGATCATGAAGCCCGGCTCATCAACAAAAGCGACGATGGGCAAGGTGAAGGTTTCGCAGAGCTCAATGAAACGCCGGGCCTTCTGGGCACCATCGGCGGTCATGGACCCGGCGAGGAATTTGCAATCATTCGCCCATATGCCAACGGGCTGGCCGTTCAGCCGGCCGAGGCCTGTGATTTGGGAGCGGCCATAGCCCTTGCCTATCTCGAAGAAGCTGCCCGTATCGAGGATCAAGTCCACGGCGCGGCGCATGTCGAAGGCGCGGCGGCGGTCGCGTGGCACGATATCGATCAGGGCATCGCCCTGGCGGTCAACCGGATCATCGCACGGGGCCACCGGAGCAAGTTGCCAGACATTGTCCGGCAAATATTCGAGAAACTGCCGAATCTGCGCGATGGAGGCGGCTTCATCTTCCCCGGCATTGTCGACCGTGCCGTTTTTGGTGTGGACTTTCCAACCGCCAAGCTCGTCCTTGGTCTTCTCTTCGCCCATGGCACGCTGGACCACTGCCGGCCCGGCGGTGAGCACTTGTGCCGTGGATTTGGACATGACCGAAAAATGGGACGAGACGAGCCGTGCTGCCGGAAGGCCGGCGACCGCGCCCAGTGCCGCCGTGGCGACAGGAACCGTCGCCATCGCCTTGGCAACGGAGCGAAAGCGAGAGGGCGCGAAAACCGGCCCCGGCAGGCTCTGCCCCTTGCCACTGGTGCCCCCGACGCTGCCGCCGGCCCCCTCATGCAAGCGAACAAGCGGACATTTGTGTTGCAGGGCAAGGTCTTCTGTATAGACACTTTTGCGCAGACCAGCAGATGACGGGGAGCCGCCTTTCAGGGTGAAGTCTTCTCCCCCCACAACAATGCGGCGGCCGTTCACCTTACCGAAGCCAAGGACAAAGTTGGCGGGGTCAAACCCTGCCAGCTCATTGTCATTGTCAAGAATTGGCGCACCTGCGCCCTGCCCGATTTCATCAAAGCTGCCAGGGTCCAATAAGAGGTCGATCCGCTCACGAATGGTTTGCCGACCCTTGGCGTGTTGTTTGGCGACGCCCTCCGATCCGCCCTGCTGCAAAGCCATCTCCCGGCGGCGGCGAATCTCACTTGCTTCTTTTTCCCAGCTCATGGAGGCATAGTGTGCAGGATCAGCGGAATGTCAAAGCAAACCAAGTTCGCTTTCCTTGTGCTTATGGGACAAGAGGCAAGACAGTTTCCGCGTTCGACTTTCCGAAGCCAAGCTTATCCCGCTCAACGGCCTATCGACTGGGAGGAGCAAAATACCGTTGAATTTTAAATAAAAACCTGAATTCCGATTTTATCAGGTATTCAGATCGGCCAGGTAGACGACCGGTTCTGGACGGGGATGGTCTGATGAACAGGTGCTCGATATCAACGGCCGAGGCGGGCACGATTGCGGTGCCCATGGCGGTAATGCTGTTAAGCGTCATCATGATCGCTGGCTTCGCGACGGATTTTGCCCGGCTACACGGTGTCCGCTCATCCGCCCAAGCAGCGGCCGACCTTGCATCCCTGAACGGCGCTCAACTCGGCGGGGCATCCGACGAGGAACTGACGACACAACTGGCGCACATTCTAGATGCGAATTTCGCCGAAAAGCAGGCCCTGGCGGATTTTACATTCTCAGCCAATCGGCTTGAGGGTGGCAATATCGCCGTAACCGTCCAAGGCCGCATGCCAACAACGTTTATGGGTGTCGTTGGCGTTGAGGACATGGCTTTCAATGTCAGCTCTGAAGCGACCTCCGGCACGGCGGGCCTAGAGCTTGTTCTGGCATTTGATTCAACCGCCTCCATGGGGTTTGGAGATTCGTGGGAGTTGGCGACGGGCACATTGGAAAATGTGCTGATATCAATTTATCCGTACACCGGCAATGAGACGCTCTATGTCACTCTTATTCCGTTCCAGGATCGTGTGCCGATCGGAACCAATCGCGAAGGATGGCTGGAGGATCTGGCACCTACGGATTGGGAAGGGTGCGTTGAGCCCCGCGAAGAAGAAGATGGGTCCTTTGAATGGGCACTTGATGACGATCTCCCGACCTCTGAGCCTTTCCAGGCCTCAATTCCAAATGTCGTTGGCGGTCTCGTCAATCATGGAAACGGCTTCCCGTTTTGTCCCGACACGCCAATTACGGGACCCACCAACAATATTGCGGACGTGATCAGTGCGACCAACACGCTTTCCCAGGGTGGCACAGGGCGGTTTGACGTCGGCATGGTATGGGCATGGCGCGCACTCTCTCCCAAATGGCAGGGGCGTTGGGGGCCTGCGGGGTATCCCGCCACCGACACATCGGAACGCCGCAAAGTGGTGCTATATGTCACCGATGGACTGACCAATGCCTATCGACATGAAGCCATGCAGGACACAACCACCGCACACAACCGCCCACCCGCTCTCGCCTTTGAGCATCTGGTCCATATCTGTGATCAGATGAAGGAGGACGATATCGAGATATTCATGGTACAGATCAATGGAAACAATGAAGCTCCACCCTTCTTTAAGGCCTGTGCATCGTCCCCTGAGTTTTATTACCGCGTGAACAACAATACCGAACTTCTATCCACCTTCGCGATGTTCGGTGATCAGCTACGCCCACGGGTCCGCCTGGTGAACTAAGACAGTTGCCAGCCCCACGGCTGGAGCGGCAGAGCAGCCAGCCGATCAGATCTCAAAGTCGCCGGGGCGGTAGCCGGGGTC
>JBCBAO010000215.1:0-4614 GCA_038532405.1 Pseudomonadota bacterium
GCGATGATGGCGAAGAAAGCGCGCTTTCAGCCTATGTGAATGCCTGGCTTCTCGCATCATAGTCATCCGCGGCGATCGCTCCCATAGACAGTAGAAGCGCTCGCAAGGTTGGCGATGAAATATCGTTATCCTCATCCCCTTCGAGGAAAGCCAGATAGGCGGTGATGTCGCCTGCATGGATTGCATCTATTGGCTGCGCATAAGCACCGATATTGCTCTTGGATAGAGCTTCGAAATAACCCGTCGTATCGGCCTTTGGGGTGTCAGCCTGTGCCATGCCTCCCGCCGCGAGCAGGATTGCCAAGGATGCGGCAGAAAAAACAAGGCTTAAACGCATGGAACACACTCCTGATCTATAACCTTGGAATGTGCCTCCCTACACCGCCTACGGCAAGGCATGTTACCGCATTTACATGTTTGGATAATTCGGCCCGCCACCACCTTCTGGGCAGGTCCAGGTGATGTTTTGATTTGGGTCTTTGATATCGCATGTTTTGCAATGGATGCAGTTTTGAGCGTTGATTTGAAAGCGCTTTTCGCCATCCGGCTCTTCAACCCATTCATAGACCCCTGCCGGACAATACCGGTTTGACGGGCCATCGAACTGATCAAGCTCACTCACTTTCTGCAAATGCTCGTCGAGCACTTTCAAGTGAACAGGCTGGTCTTCGACGTGGTTCGTGGCGGTGAAGGAGACATTTGTCAGCTTATCGAAGCTGATCACACCATCTGGGCGTGGGTAGTCAATTGGCTTGAATTTGGACGCAGGTTTGAGCGCTTCAGAGTCGGCCTTTTTGTGCCCAAGTGTGCCAAAGACTGAAAAATTGCCGAGGAGCTTGTTGCTCCACATATCCAGCCCGCCGAGGGGGATGCCAATAGCTGTGCCGAGGCGGGACCAAAGCGGTTTTACATTCCGTACTGATTTCAGCTCTTTGTAGACCGATGATGCCTCATAGGCCTCTTCGTAGCCGGTCAATACATCGCCTTCGCGCCCGGAGGAAATCGCATCGAATGCCGCTTCTGCTGCCATCATGCCCGTTAGGATCGCGTTATGGCTGCCCTTGATACGTGGCACGTTCACGAAACCAGCCGAACATCCGATCAAGGCTCCGCCTGGGAAAGCGAGCTTCGGTACGGATTGGAATCCACCTTCCGATATCGCCCTTGCGCCATAGGCGATTCGCTTACCCCCTTCGATGTGTTTCAGAGTTTCTGGATGGTGTTTCCAGCGCTGGAACTCGTCATAGGGAGAAATGTATGGGTTGGCATAGTTGAGATGCACAACGAACCCGACCGAGACGTAGGGATCACCCTTGTCACGGAAGTGGTAGAGGAAAGACCCGCCGCCGGTTTTATTGTCGAGCGGCCAGCCCATCGTATGCTGAACAAAGCCCTCTTTGAATTGCGCTTCCGGGACTTGCCAAAGCTCTTTCAGGCCAATCCCATATTTTTGCGGCTCGCGGCCTTCGTCTAGGTTGAACTCTGAAATGATTTGCTTTGACAGGGACCCCCGGACCCCTTCAGCAAAGAACACATATTTGCCGATCAGCTCCATGCCAATCTCGAAGTCAGGCTTCTGCTCGCCTTCGCGCGTCAGCCCCATAACGCCAGCAACAACGCCTTTGATTTCGCCTTCCTCGCCACGTACAAGATCCGAAGCGGCAAATCCGGGATAAATCTCAACGCCCATGGCTTCTGCCTGTTCACCAAGCCAGCGGCATACATTCGCAAGGGATCCAGCATAATTGCCGTGGTTTTTCATGAAGCCCGGCATCGGCAACCATGAAATGTCCATCACACCTTGCGGGCCGAGGAACTTGAATTTGTCATCGGTTACCTGGGTTTGAAGGGGGGCATCATCCCGCTCCCGCCAGTCCGGAACCAACGCGTCCAGGCCAATCGGGTCCATGACAATTCCGGAAAGAATGTGGGCACCAATCTCAGAGCCCTTTTCAATGACAACGCAGGTCCGCTCCTCGCCGGTGTCCTGGGCACGCTGCATAAAGCGGATGGCGGCCGACAACCCTGCGGGGCCGCCGCCCACAATAACCAGGTCGTATTCCATGGACTCCCGCTGGACGCCGTCGTCTGCCATTCTATTCCTCCTAGCATTGCCAAGCCTTGATTTCGGCCGTGCAATTTCAATACCTTTAGGATCATCTATACCGGGTTCATAACAAAGCCAAAGGGACGGCATGTCTCAGTCCGCTACGGAAACTGCGATTGAAGCGTTAAATGCCTGGTGGCGCGATATGGGCGTCGACGTAGGGGAAGGGGTTTCGGCACCGCCGCAGCACAAGCCACCCCAAGCTGCGCGCCCGGCCTCAAAGGGCGAGCGTGTGCCGCAGCGGAAACGGTCGAAACGCCTTGAGGATTGGATTGAAGACGCGCGACAGTCCGCAGCCGCCGCCACATCTCTTACTGACCTGAAATCTGCCATTGAGGCCTTTGAGGGATGCCCTTTGCGCGCTGGAGCCAACAAAACCGTAGTTTATGACGGCATCGAAGGGGCTCCCATCATGGTCATCGGCGAAGGGGCCGGCGGGACGGAGGATCAGGTTGGCCTGCCATTTGTTGGAAAAGCCGGCAAATTGCTCGATAAAATGCTGGCCGCGATTGACCTGTCGCGGGCGACCAATGTGTTTATTACAAACGTGACCTACTGGCGCCCGCCCGGTAACCGGAATCCAGAGGCAGATGAGCTTGCGGTTTGTCGCCCATTTGTTGACCGGATGATCGAGCTAAACGCGCCTAAGCTTATTATTTCGGCCGGCGGCGTGTCGGCAAAGTCCCTCCTGAATACCAAGACGGGAATAATGAAGCTTCGAGGAAAACTCGTCGACTATACCACCCCTGGAGGACTAACTGCGCCGCTTATGCCGACATTTCATCCCGCTTATCTTCTGCGCCGCCCCCAAGACAAATCGCGCGCCTGGCGTGATTTGCTTGCGGTTAAGGCGCAGCTCGATGGCATGGCTTAACGCTTAAGCTGACTGACTGGGTAACTGCAATCGTTTCACCCAATCGAAGGGGGTGATTTCAAAATCGCAATGTCCGGGTGCGACATTATTGCCGGCGATTATATGCAGTTTGGTACGATCTGACGCAGCCTTTTCTGACCTTTCGCCCCCATATCTTAGACGTGATGATGGAGGCTGCAATGGCTATTGATCAAATGCATTTTAAACCCGTCACGCTTCGTGACCGGATCGCTTACGCATTCGTAAAGGCCCTTCGCTTTTTTGCTGATCTCTTTTTCCGAAAGCGTTATGGCCACCGCGCGGTGGTTTTGGAAACGGTTGCGGCTGTGCCGGGTATGGTTGGTGGGCTCTTGCAGCATTTGCGTGCCATTCGCCGTATTGAAGATGATCGCGGTTGGATCCGCGAGCTTCTCGACGAAGCGGAAAACGAGCGCATGCACCTGATGACTTTTATTGAAATTGCCAAGCCAAGCCTCTTCGAACGCTTGTTGATCATGGTGGCGCAGGCGATCTTCTATAACGTGTATTTCTTCATTTATCTGTTCGCGCCTCGAACAGCGCACCGCATCGTTGGGTATTTTGAGGAAGAGGCGGTGATCAGTTATACTAGCTATTTGGCAGAGATTGATGCTGGCCGGCTGGAAAATGTTGCAGCGCCTCAAATTGCCATTGATTATTGGCAACTGCCCGCTGATGCGCGTCTGCGTGATGTTGTTTTGGTTGTGCGCGCCGATGAGGAAGGGCACCGGGATCGCAATCACGAGATGGCAAATGAGCTTGGCCAGGGCATAGCATCTGACGACGACAAGGGCTTGGCTGCCACCGAGGCGAACGACACAGCGCTTAATCCAACAGGCGAGATTAAGCCTGCCGTAAAAGCGGCATAGCTCAGCTGCGATCCGCCAGAATATTCTCTAAGGTCTGCCGTTATTGATGTCGGGTTTGGCCTTTAAAATAGGACGCAACGGTTCTTGGCGTGTGCGACATTCGTCGTAATCCACAACTACAAATTTGACATGTTGGTGAGTTGCATACGCGTCAGCCATGGGGCAAAGGCAAAATTGTCCAATCAAACAAAGTCCCATGCCTGCACCTTTATCCGTAATAATTCCCGCCCGAAATGCGGCGGCAGATCTACCTGAATGCTTGGCGCATTTGTTTGCTGGAGTTGAGGCTGGATTGGTGCGTGAGGTGATTGTATCCGGTATCCCATCAAACGATCCGACCCGAGACATAGCTGAGGCTGCCGGTGCTATTTGGATAGAAGGGGTAGAGGGGCGTGGCCAACAGCTTGCCGCAGGCGCAGACCGGGCTCGGGGACAATGGCTTTTATTCGTTCATGCAGATACCTGGCTGGGGGACGGATGGACTGACGCGGTGTTTGCCCACCTTGAGGCGCACCCAAATCTGGCAGGTGCCTTTAAACTGAAGTTCAGGTCCCAAACATGGCGGTCAAACTGGGTCGCGGGACTAGCCAACTGGCGCGCCCGCACATTTGGTTTGCCCTATGGCGACCAGGGACTTCTGATCCCACGGGATTTGTACGAGGATGTTGGCGGATACGAGCCAATCCCTTTGATGGAAGACGTATCGATGGCTCGCCGACTTGGCAGAGGCCGCCTAAGGGAGCTGT
>JBCBAO010000216.1:0-4610 GCA_038532405.1 Pseudomonadota bacterium
ATCCATCGCTGAGGTCATCTTCTCACCCGATTACATTGTCCCTTCCCTAACATACCCCCCACTCGCTGAGATTGATACCGGGTCTCGATAATTTCGTAGCACTTGTATTTCTCTTTTTTACTCGATGGTGGCGCAAGGCACATGCAGAGTAGAATGCAAAGATATTACGTTCGGGCGTCACGATGTGCCGAAGGGACCACGGTTAGAAAGAGAGAGACTGCTCTTTTACCAGTGCAAAGATTGCAAAGTGGCAAAACTGCGCGAAACAGGCGGCGCTATCTACCAGAGCTTTTGATCTGGGGAGACGACATCCGCGCAGCTGTCGAGCAAATGTTTCAGAGTTTCGATATCAACCGCGGTGAGCGCCTGGGTTAATTCCGTTTCATAAGACATTGCGAGTGGAACTATGCGCGCATAGATCGCTTGCCCAGCCTCGGACAAATATAACATTGACCGCCGTCCATCATCCTGGGCCGCTTCCCGACGTAAAATACCGTCTTCAACCAAACCAGAAACGGCTCGGCTAACGGCAACCTTGTCCATAGCCGTTCGCTCCGAAATGTCCTTGGCGGTTAGTCCCGGCGCTTCGCCGAGCACGGCCATGACCCGCCATTGCCAGACGGATAAACCGAACTCTGACTGGTAGCGCTCGGCAATCCTTTTGGACACCGTGTTTGAAAGAACCGATAGCCGATAAGGCAGAAAATCGGACAGTCTAAGTTGAGGCTGCGTAATCGACCCGTCCATTTGTAGATTCACTTTCCTAAGTTCGCCCTTGCATCTTTAGCGACTATGTGGTCTCAAATCAAACAAGTTACATATGAAACTTTATTTGGAGGTGTGGCGGCATGGCAGATCTTTTTGAAAACCCAGCGGGTCTGGACGGTTTTGAATTCATCGAATTCTCCGCTCCAGATAAGGGAACGTTAGAACCGGTTTTCACCTCCATGGGATTTACGAAGATCGCGCGCCACCGATCAAAAGACGTCGAACTTTGGCGCCAGGGCGGGATCAACCTGATCTCAAATTACGAACCCAATTCACCTGCCTATTATTTTGCCCGCGAACATGGTCCATCAGCCTGCGGCATGGGCTTCCGGGTGCGCGACGCCAGGGCTGCCTATGAACATCTTTTACGGCAGGGGGCAGAACCGGTCGAGCTCCATACCGGACCAATGGAACTTCGGCTGCCCGCGATACGCGGCATCGGAAATGCGATCATATATCTCATCGACCGGTACGGAGATGACCTTTCGATTTACGACATTGATTTCAATTATCTTGAGGCCGTCGACCGCAATCCCGTTGGTGCTGGTTTCGACGTAATCGACCACCTCACCCACAATGTATATGGCGGGCGGATGGCGTTCTGGGCAGACTATTATGAGAGGTTATTCAACTTCCAGGAAATCCGCTTTTTCGACATTAAGGGCGAATATACTGGCCTAACGTCCAAGGCCCTTACGGCACCCGACGGCAAAATTCGCATCCCCCTCAATGAAGAGGCCGATGGAGGCAAAGGACAGATCGAAGAGTATCTAAGAGATTTCGGTGGTGAAGGCATCCAGCATATCGCCTTCGCGTGCGATGATTTGTATGCGTGTTGGGATCGGTTGCAAAAGCTTGGTGTGCCGTTCATGACCGCGCCACCGGCGACTTATTACGACATGCTAGAAGGCCGCCTCCCCGGCCATGGCGAAAATGTCGATGGGCTGAAATCGCGGGGCCTCTTGCTGGACGGTACGACCGATGGCGAGGCACCCCGCCTGCTTCTGCAGATCTTTTCTGAGACGCGCCTTGGCCCTGTTTTCTTCGAGTTTATCCAGCGCAAGGGAGATGATGGCTTCGGCGAGGGTAACTTTAAGGCCCTGTTTGAGAGCATTGAACGCGATCAGATCAATCGCGGCGTGTTGAAGGTTGAGGAGCCAGCATAAATGGCTGCGCCAACCCTGCAGGGCGTCCACCATGTCGCTTACCGTTGCAAAGACGCAAAAGAAACCGTCGAGTTTTATCGCGATGTGATGGGCATGGACTTTCAGCTCGCCATCGCAGAAGATCATGTGCCGTCTACAGGTGCTTATGATCCATATATGCATATCTTCCTCGATGCGGGAAATGGCAACGTATTGGCTTTTTTCGAGTTGCCCGAACAACCGGATATGGATCGCGATCGCAATACGCCGGAATGGGTACAGCACATTGCGTTCAAGATTGGCTCAATGGATGAATTGCTGGCCGCCAAAGCAAACGCGGAAGCCAGGGGCTTAGATGTGATAGGGCCAACCAATCATGGGATATTCAAATCCATCTACTTTTTCGACCCGAACGGCCACCGTCTGGAACTGGCGTGCAATACCGCATCACCAGATCAAATGGCCGAGTTGAAGCGCGTGGCCCCTGACATGCTTGACGAGTGGAGTCAGACCAAAAAAGCGCCCCGGCACGCCGCCTGGCTGCACGAGAAAATCGCGGACGAGAGCTAAGACAAATGCACGCTGGCTTAAAGAGTGCTGTATGTCTTCTGGCGGTCGGAGCACACGCCCTCTCTGGCGGGTGCTCATATCATGTTCCAGGCGATGAGCCCGCTATCGATACGGCGCAAAATGAATTCAGATGGCTGGCCGGTTGCTGGGTAACCCTATCCGGGGAAACGCGAGAAGTTTGGAGTGTTGCGGGCGACACGTTACTATTCGGCTACAATACGGTTGGCCCACAAACGGCACCCCATTTTTATGAACAATTGCGTATCCAAAAAGCAAACGATGATTGGCTGTTTTCCGCGTATCCTGAGGGTGCTGGGCCAACCCAATTCCCATTGGCAGACTTGACGGAGACCAGCGCCGTTTTTGTCAATCCCGATCACGATTATCCACAACGTATAACGTATGCCCGCCAGGAGCTGAATTTGACTGCAACGATCTCTAAGATGGATGGGTCAAACCAGCAATCCTGGACCTATGTGCCTTGTTCAACATAACCACCTCAATAGCCAGCGGGGTCTTCACGTCTACTTTTCTGGCTTTGCAAATAGCTGATTTCTTGTCCAAAATCCGAAATCATAAAGTAACATTTTGAGATACCAAACAATGATGACTGACCGCGTGAAACAGTATGTCCCACTCGCCATGGCCGCTTTCATGGCGATCATCTTTCTCGATAGCTTGCGGTATAAATTTACAGATCATCCGAACACCCAGGAGATCTTCGGACGCCTCAATGACTGGGCAGCCTCACTGGGTGCGGATGGCCTCTTTGCACATACCGGCCTCTTCAGCCAATATGTTATCGGAACGGCAGAATTGGTCGCTTCTGTACTTTTGATCATTGGCTTTCTGCCACGCTTTCACCACCTGCAGGCGATTGGGGCAGCCATGGGTATTGCGATCATGGCCGGGGCGGTCAGCTTTCACCTGTTCACACCGCTCACAATCGATCCCAACAATGATGGCGCTGGGCTTTTCATTGCCGCATGCACAAATTTGGTTTTCGGGCTATTGATGGTTGGCCTGTTCCGGCGCGAGGAGTTCGTCGATTTCTTAAGTGGCCTCAGCAACTTGTTCAAGCCAAAGCCCTCTACCTAGGACCTGACGATGAAACTCGCCACCTTAAAGAATGGCTCCCGCGATGGACGATTGGTTGTCGTATCCAAGGATTTAACACGCTGCACAGATGCCGCTCGCATTGCCCCGACTTTGCAGGCTGCCCTGGACGATTGGCAATCTGCAGCCCCCAGGCTGGCGCGCATGGCAGAAGGTGTCGAGCTTGGATCGGTACCCACCTTTCGTTTTCACGAACGCGAATGCGAAAGCCCATTGCCTCGCGCCTATCAGTGGGCGGACGGATCGGCCTATATCAACCATGTGGAGCTCGTCCGAAAGGCACGCGGTGCTGAGGTTCCGGAGAGCTTTTACGACGACCCATTAATGTACCAGGGCGGCTCCGATGCGTTCTTGGGCCCCCGCGACCCAATCCCCCTCGGCGATGTCGCGTGGGGATGCGATATGGAAGGCGAGATCGCGGTGATCACCGATGATGTCCCCATGGGCGTTGCAGAAACCGAGGTTGGCGGCCACATCAAGCTGATTATGCTCTGCAATGATGTCTCCCTACGCGGGCTTATCCCACCAGAGCTTGCCAAGGGCTTCGGCTTCTTCCAATCAAAACCGCCAAGTGCCTTTAGTCCTGTCGCCATTACGCCAGACGAGCTGGGAGATCATTGGCGGGATAGCCTCGTTCACCTGCCTTTGAGGGTAGACCTGAATGGAGCTCCTTTCGGTCGGGCCGAGGCGGGAGAAGATGCAACCTTTTCCCTTACCCGCCTGGTTGCCCATGCAGCAAAAACCCGGCCCCTGACCGCTGGCACGGTGATAGGGTCTGGAACGGTGTCGAATAAGGGTGAAGACGGTGGGCCTGGAAAACCCGTTGCAGACGGTGGCCGCGGATACTCCTGCATCGCAGAAATTCGAATGATTGAGAAAATCACGACGGGCGAATTTAAAACACCGTTCTTGCAGCCAGGCGACACTGTCTCCATCGACATGCTCGACACACAGGGCCATTCGATTTTCGGCAAGATCGAACAAAACGTTATCGCCCTATAAATCGAGAAC
>JBCBAO010000217.1:0-4590 GCA_038532405.1 Pseudomonadota bacterium
TTTTTTGTGACGGTGGAGTTTTCAATTGTATCGGTACGGCGATCGCGCATTAATCAGCTGGCAGCAGCAGGCGACCTTCAGGCCAAAACTGTTCAGCACCGCAAGTCCGATAAATCCGATTATAAAAAGCGGCAGGAGTGGCGGGCGCTGTCCAGAAGGCGCACCTGAAGCCGCATCACGGAACACCAGAGCAAAAAACAGGACAACCGGTGCCAACAGGGAAACCCGGATCAATTTAACCAGAGTCGCAATATCGCCCGCTGGGTCTGATACCGAAAAGCCTGCCCCCACAACCTGGGCCACATCATGAATTGTTGCCCCAAGGAATGCCCCGGAGATACGGTCGTCAACCCCCAGCATTTTCAACAGGGAGGGGTAGATGATCATCGCCACAGTTGATAAGGCAGTGACCCCAAGGATCGTTAGGAAAAGCTGCTTCTCCGAACGTTCTGTACGGGGCAATACGGATGAAATCGCCAGGGCTGCCGACGCGCCGCAAATGGCAACGGCACCCGCCGTTAAGATCGAAAAGCGCGTGGATTGACCGAGCAGCCGGCCAAACACCACCCCCATCCCAATCGTTGCTAAAAGTCCGCAAACCACCAACACTGCCGTTGGCCAACCGACCGCTGCAAGCGTCGCCGTGCTGATGCGCGTACCAAGCAGCACAATGCCGAATTTGAGGACGAAGGATGCAGTGAAGGCAACACCGTCCCCAATGGTGTTTTCTTCCTCATTCAGAAAACTAAAAGCGATGCCAAACAGAATTGCCATCAACATGGCGGGCGCACCGCTATGCTCGGAAACAAACTGGGCAGACATTGCGATAAGGGCGCACAAAGAAAACCCCGGCAAGAGGTTGCCGAGCTTGCCCGCCCGGTCGCTATACTGCTTTTGCCAAAATGCCGGGGTCACGCGATCTCTCTTTCCAACCGCACCGGCAAGACCCTTTTCTCCAATGCTGCCTGCTGCGCCGCCAACCCCATCAGAACTGCAATTGCACCATCGTCCAGCGTCACCTCCGGCTGGCCCTGGCCGCGAACAACATTGAGGAACTTTTGATGCTGGAAGAAGGTTGATCCATGGTGATCGCCAGCCGCAACGAGTGAGGGATCGAGTTCTATGGTAACCGTCTCGGGCCTTTTTGGCTCTCGGGGATAAACCGTCACTTCCGGATGGGGCGACGGACCAAGCAGGTCATCCGGCCAAAAACGCTGCGGCCCAGGAATACGGCAATCGATCTTCCCTGCGGGCCCCACGGCAGTGATCTCCTCATTCCAGATCGTTCCGTCAGCGAACATACACAGCTCGAGCATTGCACGCGCGCCGTTTTCAAAGTCGAAGATGACATAGGCTCCGTCCCAGATATCGGGCACGTCACCCTCATAAACTTCCGTCAGATGATTGGTGATCTGCCCCCCGGATGCGGTGACCCTTACAGGTTCAGAGCGAAGGATCAGTCGCATCAGATCAAAGAAATGGCAGCATTTTTCAACCAGCGTCCCGCCCGTATTGCGATTGAACCTGTTCCAGTCGCCAACCTTGTCCAGAAAGGGGAAGCGATGCTCACGAATTGTGAGCATTTTCACACCACCCGTCACTCCGTCGACCTGTTTCAGCAAGGCTGCGATTGGAGGCATATAGCGGTATTCCATCGCCACCCAAATCGGTGCCTTCGCGCCCTCCTGGAGACGGCGAAGACGTCCGTAGTCAGAATTTTTTGTAAAGATCGGCTTTTCGCATATGATCGGCAAATTCCGGCGCGCGGTGATGGCTTCCAATTGATCCATATGAACATGGTTGGGGCTCGCAATCACAAACGCATCAAGTCCATCATCGGCGATCATTTCATCGAACGTCTCGTGGACAAGAGCACCGTCGGCGGTCTCCGCCGCAGCTCTGGCAAGATGGTCAACAGGATCATAAACGGATGATACCTCCGCCCCGTCCAAGAGGTTGATGTTGCGGATGTGCTCAACGCCCATCATTCCGCACCCGATCAATCCGTAGCGCTTGGTCATCTTATCGGGTCACCTCAATCTGATCGTATATCTTACCGCATCCTGGTTGAACCAAGTGCGCGAATATTCGGCTGTTCTGCCTTGCTGGTCGTATCCCAGCCGTTCAATAAAGCCGCATGCCGTGTCCAAGGGCCTTTCAAAGGCGCAAGGGGCCCAGTCCGGCACTGTGGAAACACCGACGCGATCTTCAACCTGTGAAATCACAAGGCCCAGAGCTTCTTTGTAAAATTTGTAGAGAGACTCCACCAGATTGGCAGCCTGGACCTCACCAGTATACCGGGTATCCAACCAGATCTCTTCCACTGCGATTGGCTGACCATTGAGATAGCGTAACCTTCGGATTCTATGGCCAAATTTGCCGGAAAACCCGGTGGCCTCTTCCGGCCGTTTCAGTTTCAGAACGTCCAACACGTCAGCAGTTGGCAGCCCGCCGCCCGCCAGAAGTTCCAAGCGAAAAAGCGTGTAGACGGAGTCAACATTCGTCTGGGCACGCACATAGTTGCCCGATCCCTGGCGGCGTTCCAAAAGTCCCTTATCGGCGAGCACTGCGAGCGCCTTGCGCAAAGTCCCGATGGCAATCCCGAGATCGGCGGCCATTTGCCGCTCGGTCGGCAAGCGAGCGCCATCGGCAAGACGGCCCGATGCAATCTCTCGGATCAGCATCTCAGAGACTTGTACGCTCTTTGGCAGGGGTCTTGCGGTCGCCAGATTGGCCATTTCATTATCCAATTGTTTCACTATTGATACATATCTTTTTGCATGATACGCAAGCACCTCATCGCAAAAAAACACTGCAGAGTAGGGCTTAAGAATGACCGTCGTTCCGGTAAAGTCACATGACCTTGATGCGGTTGAGGTCTCCTGGTTTTCGGCCCTTTGCTCGGACGATTATGCCCTGCTCGGTGTGCCGGATCCGTCCCTGAAATCGAGTTGGTCGCACTGCCGGGATATTCTTCTGGAAGCCGAGCACCAGGGCTTCGGCAACATCCTTTGCCCCTCCTCCTACCAGGTCGGCCAGGATACGCTTTCCTTCGTCGCCGGGTGTGCGCCATTAACCGACCGTATCAATATGCTTGCGGCCATTCGCTGCGGAGAAATGCAGCCAATCATGCTTGCGCGCACGGTGGCAACGTTGGACCATATGCTGGAGGGGCGGCTTACCCTCAATATCATCAGTTCCGACTTTCCAGGAGAGACGGCCGAAAGCAGCTACCGCTACCAGCGCTCGCGTGAAGTGGTTCAGATTTTGAAGCAGGCCTGGACCCAGGATGAGATCAACCACGCCGGCGAGGTCTACACCTTCGAAAAGGTTTCCACCGCCCCGGCAAAGCCCTACCAGACTGGTGGCCCACTGCTCTATTTCGGCGGGTACTCACCGCCCGCACTGGACCTCTGCGGAGAGCATTGCGACGTCTATCTGATGTGGCCGGAACCGCGGGAAAACCTTAAAGCACGGATGAAGGCCGTCCATGCCGTGGCTGAGGAACATAACCGTGTCCTCGATTATGGACTGCGTGTTCACGTGATCGTTCGCGATACCGAAGCGGAGGCCCGCGAATATGCAGACCACCTCGTTTCCGAACTCGACGATGAATATGGCCGTCTCATCCGAGACAGAGCCCATGATAGCATCAGCCTTGGGGTTTCACACCAGGCCAAGGCCCGTGAGCTTGCCGATCAGTATGGCTATGTAGAGCCACATTTATGGACCGGTATTGGGCGCGCTCGGTCAGGCTGCGGCGCGGCCCTCGTTGGGTCTACGGATCAGGTGGCAAGCGAGTTGGAAGCTTATCAAAAAATGGGTATTCGCGCATTTATTCTGTCCGGATATCCCCATATCGACGAGTGCAAATCCTTCGGCCAGCGCGTTCTGCCGACCCTTAAAACCTGCTCCCTTCCGCATGTTTATGGGCGTGTGCCGGAGGGAACACCCGCGACCCCCCTTGGCACAGGAGCCCGCCACTAATGGACAGACTCTCCCTCACCGACACTTTGGATGTCTCCCGCCTTGTCTACGGGATGTGGCGACTGACCGATGATCCCGACACCTCGGCTGCCCACGTACAGGCCAAGATCGAGGCCTGCCTGGAACAGGGCATCACAACCATGGACCAGGCCGATATCTATGGTGGGTACGAGGCCGAGGAGGTTTTGGGTGCGTGCCTGAAATCGGCCCCCGGCCTGCGTGACCGGATCGAGATTGTGACCAAATGCGATATCGTCGCCCCGGTCGGGCGCTACAGCGATGCACGGGTCAAATATTATGACACCAGCCGCGCCCATATTCTCTCCTCCGTTGACCATTCTCTGCGCCTCATGGGGATTGACCATATTGATCTTCTTCTGATCCACCGGCCCGATCCCTTCATGGATCACCGGGAAACAGGGGCGGCACTCGACGAGGTTGTGAAGAGCGGTAAGGTCGGTGCCGTCGGGGTCTCCAATTTCAAACCCTATGACTGGTCACTCCTTCAGTCGGCCATGTCGACACGGCTCTGCACCAATCAAATCGAAATCAGCGTGCTTTGCCACACGCCGTTCACAAACGGGGACATTGCCTTTCTCCAGG
>JBCBAO010000218.1:0-4573 GCA_038532405.1 Pseudomonadota bacterium
CTGCATTGAACGTATTGATGCCGGGAATGGTTGCTGGAATGAATAAGTTTCCTGGAATTGGGGCCGTTGGATCGAGATCTGTTCGACAAACAATATTACCGGTATCGGGATCTATGACAGCGTCAGTTGCGGCCCCGAAGCGATCAACAAGAATATTGTTAACAAGGGTAACTTCACTGTCTGTTCTGCCGTAATTGATGGAGACGTCATAACTAAGATCATCTGATATTTCGCCTTCCAAGCCCCCAACAATTCGAAAAGTTTCCCTATCGATATCGGAGAAAGGAAGAATGGCCTCATCTTCCAAAGCTCTAGAAAGCAGAATGTTCGGCGTGATGCCTTGCGCGTTCAGAGTATCGATTTGCGGTTGGAGCCCCTCGGGCAAGAACGCATTGTCTAATCCGATTGGAATATCAACAAGTGGAGCACCATCTTGAAAAGTACGAGCTTCGGTACCACTGAAGGAGTACTTCCCTTCCAAGAAAACGGTGACCTTGTCACTCACGTCGAAATCTGATCGACCGTTTAGAACAATACGATTGGTTTCTGGAACAACGCTAAAGTCGGTGCCAAGTTCGCCGTCGCATTCAAAACAGGCAAACAGAAAACCAGACTGAACGCCAAAATCAAATGGACGCAAAGTGCCGGTATCATCAACGATTTGAACAAGCGGCACACCATTCAATTCAAATATGCCCTGGGAAATGAATGGGCCAAACAGGCCACTAAACCCGAGGCCCTGTAAGTCGATGTTTCCGTTGGCACTTTGAAACGTACTACGCCGGTCTGTACCAAGACCATTGCTGAAAGCCGGGTCTAAACCGAACAGAGCAGCAGTCTCCTCATTCAGGACAATGTTGTTTTGAAAGGTCTCGTTAAACTGGCGGCTGTCTGCGCTCACACTTGTTTGACGGCTGAGTTCCACGTTAAGCCAAGCATTGCCGCGATCATTGGCGAAATTTCCGCCAACCGTGAGCGATCCGAAAAAATTCTCTCCATCGCCTTCGTCGGAAACACCGACAGAGCCTTGATACTCCACGCCTTCGAAGTCTTTCTTCAGAATATAGTTTACAACGCCAGATACCGCGTCTGCGCCATAGATGGCTGAACCGCCTCCACCCGTTAGGACTTCAACGCGTTCAATTAAGGCACCCGGGATCGAGGCGACATCGACCGTGGCTTCACCTGGAACACCCGCAACGTGACGCCTGCCATCTACCAAGACAAGTGTTCGCGACGCACCAAGGCCACGCAGGTCGAGCGATGCAAGACCCGCATTGGTGCTGCCAAAAGGATCAACGCTGCTGAGTGTGCCGATGGATTGATTCAGTGCGGGCGTAAAACGAATGGCTTCACTAAGATCAGCAAAGCCAAATTTCTGTAGCTCTTCCCGGCTATAGATTGATACCGGACTTGGGGCATTTGCTGCAGTCCGTTCGATTCGAGTGCCGGTGACAAAGACGGTCTCTTGGACGGAAGAAGTGTTTGTAACTTGATCGACCGTATCGACCTGTTCGACGGCCGATGGCTCGCTATCCGGCACTATTGAAGGAGCCTGGACCAAAACGAAATCCCCCTCCTCATTTGCAAGGGCCGTCAGGCCTGATCCGACCAGCAGCTGATTAATTGCCGTTTGCGCGGAGAGTGCCCCACTAACTGCGGGCGCTGTTCTCCCAACAAGCTGATTTTCGGTAGCGAGTATGTTGACGCCCAGCTCATTGCCAAGAGAGAGGAGCGCATCATCCAGTGGGCCAGCGGGAAGATCAATCGTATAGATTTTTTCCGATTGCGCCTGTGCCGGTGAAAACGCGGCAATCGCGAACGTCGATACCACAGAAAGCAGTAGTGCCTTACCCAATCGCTTATTGTCGTTTCTGCTCATAGATCGCCCCTAAAGATGCATAGCATGCGACTGCCTCTCAGTCGCACATATGCCCTTAAGACGAGCGAGGGGGTGCAAATTTATACCTCAGCACCGAAAAAAGTTTTTTAAAGAGTCAGTCCTCGGTTTGACGCAAGGTAATTAGAATCTCACCGTCAGAAGATTCCTCAACATTTACAGGGAATAAGGTCGGTAGACTTTTGATCAATCGTTCAATATCATTGCCATCGAAAATCATTGTGGCGCGATCATTGGAATAGGATTTGAGATCACTGCTCAGAACAATTTTCTGCTCTGAGTAGCGATTAGCATCGGCAATCAGCTCGGCAAGGGTCACGTTCTGGTAGCGAAGGCGCGCCTCTCGCCAGGTCGCGAAATCCTCCTGTCGAAGCGTTTCGATATGCGACAAACCACCAGAGCTGGTAGCGCTTATCTTCTGCCCAGCAACAATTCTCTTTGCGCTGATCATGGAACTTGGTTCGTCGTTGACAATAAGTGGATGGGCAACTTCAACTTCACCTTCAGAAACGGATAATCTCACAACGCCAGCGCTATTGCGGACATCAAAAACCGTGCCCACGACTTTCGCGGTGAAGTTTTCAGCTCTCACGATAAAAGGCCGGTCCGGATTGCTTGAAACGTCAAAAACCACAGCGCCGCTGGCCAGGGTAACACGACGCTCCCCTTCAGATAGCGCAACCTCGACCTCGCTTGCAGCTCCAAGGGTCAATATTGATCGGTCTGCCAAAGTAATCGTTTTGGTTTCCCCAAGTCCGGAAGCATAGGTAGTAACAACCGGCTGGATCTCTATTGTGGCCGAATGCGGGGCCCGGAAATGCCCCGCAATGGTTATTGCAAATATTGCCGCAGTAGCAGCCAGGCTTCCCAAAGCCCAACCGCGGTGTCCTTTCCATAAGGTCTTAGGCGCGTCTGCGAAGAAGCGCCAAGCTCTGCTAGGCGCGACATCATTATAGAGCGATGGGTTGAGCTTGCCTCTTTCGATTGTCCCCAAGGCAGCCCACAAGGACACCGCCTGATCGTAGGCATCCTCATGACGCGGATCTGCGGCCCTCCATGAGGCAAACTCCACTTTCTCTTCGGACGTTAGATCACCGGCACTCACCCTTAAGCGCCATTCCATCGCGACCTCTTCGATCTCATCCGAATAATCAAGATTACGCCAACTCATAACGCATTCCGCTTCTTTGGGTCTTTCAATGCATCTTTGATATCCAGCGCCGCTCGACCGACATGTTTGATAACTGCGCGAGGTGTCATGCCAAGTTTCCGGGCAATCTGGCTGAAATTCAAACCGTCAATACGGTGCAAAATGAAAGCTTTTCGCCGATTGTCAGGCATGTTCCCAATCACGTCATTCACAAGCCGAAGCTGTTCCCTCACCTCTAAGACGTTTTCGGGGCTGTTATCTAACCCCTCTAGAGCAAAAAAAAGATGCTCAATCTCGAAATCATATCTCGACCGGACATCAACACGGCGTATTCCATCGAGCATTAGATTGCGCGCGATACGCCACAAGAATGCACGCAAATGCTTTATGCCGCTTAAGTCCGTGTGTTCCGCGAGTCTGGCAAAAGCCTCATGGGTAACATCCTCCGGATCAGGTGGGCCGTCACCAAATCGCTTTCGCAGATATCCCGTGAGTTCACTTGACGTTTCTTGATAAAGTGAATCGAGCGCGGTTTCTGACGGCTCAACGGTGGCCGCATGGCCCCTGCTTTCGTGGCCCTGGTGAAGCAAGGACTGAACTTCAGCGCGCGCGGGTTTACCTTTTTTCATGGCAGGCATTCTGCTGTGCGCGCGCAATCTGGAATTTTGGGTCTGCACCATTGCTTCAAGCTGAACATCCCCCGATCTCGCGGTGGCCCATAATCGCAATTGATCGGCGACCAACGTAGCTGGTAACATCCTATGTTCAAGAAACTCAACGAAACACCAACTAAAATGTCAGAGACTATCGTCGGTAATCGCAAATCCTTCGGACGGTCTTGTTGCGGGATACAGATCTCTAAGCGAAATTTTTTCTACTCATGACAAACTTCACGACCGAGTGCGCCAATGGTTTCTTTTTGAGATGCCAGCAGACCGATTGTCTCCATAGGGTGCTGCGCCAATAAAGATTGGAAACGCCAATCGCTATGACGCCGAGGATGAACCACTCACTATCAAGAGCCTATCGTGAACAAGCTATGCCATTGCCTGACAGAGTTTCGCTCTGGACCTCTGCAAAACAGCTATGCACGATAATTTTTAGAGGCTTGAGCGGTCTGGAAAGAGAATGAACACGTTAGACTATATCGTGGTCGGTACATACCTCATGGCCCTGATTGGCTTCGGGTACGTGCTGAGACAGCAAAATTCTGAACAAGACTATTATCTTGGTGGTCGAGAACTTGGTTGGTTTCCCCTTACCCTATCGGTCATGGCGACACAGCTCAGCGCTATCAGCTTTGTATCTGCACCCGCTTTTGTTGGATTGCGTGAAGGCGGCGGTCTTCAATGGCTGACATTCGAATTGGCTGTACCACTGGCCATGCTGTTGGTCATGTTTGTAATCGCACCGCCACTCTACCGCGCAGGCGTTGTGAGCATATACGATTTTCTCGATCAGCGCTTTGGGCGCTCAACGCGCCTGTTCGTTAGCCTGTCCTTTCAAATTGTTCGATCATTTTC
>JBCBAO010000219.1:0-4570 GCA_038532405.1 Pseudomonadota bacterium
GAACCCGCGGCTTTAGGGCGGATACGGCGGCTGGCCCTCCCGTTCGAACTCGCCTTTGCTCTATTGGCGGGTCTGGCGCTGGCGCTGTTCGTGCTCATCCTCGTAATGGCGTATTTGCCCGGCCGATATGTGACCTTTAATGCCGAAGGAGGCTGGCTGACTTTTGATCCTTCGACCGCGCCGCCGGATGGGGTCGTCGTCCAGTCTCTTCCCCTGGTTACGCAGCTTGCGGGCCTCATGTGCGGATCATTGATTTATGGGGCCCTCATTTTTGCGCTCTGGTCACTCCGTGGGCTGTTCAGCTGCTACAGGAAAGGGGAGGTTTTTGGCACCCACCCCATCCGCTTGATGCGCCGGGCCGGTGTCCTGCTCGTACTGTTCGCCGCAATGCCCGGCCTCTTGCAGCCCGCCCTGCGCGCGCTTGGTAGCCCGGATAGGAATTGGTTCCACAGCGAAACCTTGCCCATCTTGCTCACCGGGGCTGGATTGCTTGTTTTTGCGAATATTATTGCCCTCGGCACTGAATTGCAGCGCGAGAACCAGGAGTTCGTCTGATGCGTGATATTATGGTTTGCCTTGATGTTGTTCTGGCCCAGCGCAAGGTTCGATCCAATGAATTGGCCCGCGCCATCGGCATTACGCCCTCCAATCTGTCGCTTCTGAAATCGGGTAAGGTGAAGGGCGTCCGCTTTGATACGCTCGCAGCCATATGCGATTATCTCGATTGTGAACCCGGGGACATTCTCCAGCGCGCGCCATCCGAAACAACGAACAGCGCCAGCGATCCGCCCCTGCGCCAGGCCGGATAGCCCACGCCTCTGACAGCCAAACACAACCTAAGGAGTCCCGCCACGCCGGGAGACAGGAGATCTATATCCCATGGTCAGAAACGCCCTCGCAGCCATTTTTGTAAGCCCAATGATCGGCTGCACCATTGCCATTAGCCCGGAGGCGATCCTGGTTGGAGATGACGCTTACCGCCGGACCGATTTCCAGGCACTCGATATCCAGAATACCGATCTTTTGCCGGACGGTGTGCGCCTACGCCATGGGTGGCTCGACAGCGAGATCGGCCCCTTGGCGCTCAGCTGGGCGCAGCAGGAAGAGGGGAGGCAGGCGAACCGTCTGATTGTTTATTGCATGGGAAACACAACTGACCGCCAGAGTGATGGTGCTGATTATCTCGCTGGTGTTTTGCCGTTCGGGGACGCTTTAATTTTCGATTATCCAGGCTATGGCGACAGTGCCGGGCCCGCTTCGCTTGAGGCATTCGAAAGTGCACTATCGGCTGTCGCCGCCCGGGTCGAGCAAGAGACTTATGACGATGTGCTGGTTTGGGGTCATTCCATGGGCGGCTTGTTCTGTGCGCAGATGGCAACGCGGTTGGAGGACAGGCTGTCCGGTGTTGTTTTCGAGGCCACCTTTAGCGATGTTGGGGCGATTTCCCGTCATGCCGTGCCTTGGTATCTGAAGCCGTTTATCCGCCTTTAGATCGATGACCGTCTTCTTGCCTATGATAGTTTCGCCGCCCTTCAGGGCTTCGATGGACCGGTAACCGTACTTGCCGGGCGCGATGATGCCGAATTGCCGATCATTGGTCCGCGGGAACTCGTCGCCAGGCGCGAAGCCGCTGGGCATGATGTCGCGGCCATCGAGTTTGCGGCGGCCGGCCACTACGACATCGCAGATCAGCCGGACTATATCGCCCGCGTCGGCAAGGCGCTCAACCGGGACAGGTAAGGCCGCCGCGCCCCGTCCTCCGCGAGCGGGCCGGAAGACAGGGCGCGGGTTGATTAGGCTTTACTCTGCCGCTGGCTTTACGTGGCCGTTTACAGCCCCTGTGAGGCCCTCAAGGTTTGAGCCATCAAGGCCAAGTTCATTCATCAGACTGTCGAGCAGGGGCGCTTGAGCCCGATACCGCAGGGCAGCATTCACGGCCTGGTCGGCGACGGAGCCAGTGGCAGCCTCACCGCTGCCGTTTCCACCTGCGCCACCGGCACCGGCCAAGCCGTCGACGTGCAAGATCTTGATGTCATCAATCTGCTCCATCGGTTTGACGGACTGTTCGATGATGGCAGGCAGGGCCTCAATCAAGGCCTGCTTGATCTGCATCGCAATTTGCTCAGGTGACAGGGCGTTGGCGGCCTCGTTCACCTTCAGCTTACCTTCGGCCTCTGCGTCATAGGTCGCCCGCAAGGCATCTGCCTTGAGTTTCTCGGCCTCTGCTTCGCCTTCTGCAGTGATACGCGCTTTTTGAGCGGCCGCATCGGCTGCAATCCGAATGGCTTCAGCCTGGTCGACGGCGGCGAGCTTTTCGGCCTCGGCGGCGACTTGAATCTGGATAGCGGACTGTTCGGCTGCCTTGCGGGCCTCAATCAGCTCGATCGCTTTTTCCCGTTCGGCGATTTCGGTCTGGCGCATGGTTGCAACCTGCTCGGCGGCGCGGGCTGCTATAGCCCGGGCTTCGTCTGCAAGGGCATCGGCCTCTGATTTCGCGCGCGATTTCTCCGCGACGGCGATATCGCGTTCCTGTTCGGCAAGCTCAACCTGCTTGGCTTTTTCAATGTCGCGCTCGGCGACCGACTGGTTTGAGGCGATGGCAGATTCCTGAACTTTTTGCTCAGAAACAATTTTCGCCTGCTGCGCCTCGCGCTCCCGTTCTGCCTGTTCAGCGGCAATCTGGGCGATCTGCTCGGCTTTGCGGATCTCAACTTCCCGCTGCTGTTCCAGGCGGGCATATTCGGCATCCCGCGAGATTTGAAGCTGCTGCTGTTCAGCCTCCAAGTTCTTGCGTTGGATCTGAACTTCCGTTTCCTGCTCGATATCGTTGCGCGTTTTCCGGCGCGCCTCGATTTCCTCGGTCAGCTTGGTCAGGCCCTGGGCATCAAAGGCATTGTCCGGATTGAAGAATTCCTTCGATGTCTGGTCGAGCCCTGTCAGCGAGACGGACTCAAGTTCCAGGCCGTTCTTCAGAATATCTTCCGATACGGCAGCTTGCACTTTCTGAACGAAATTCACGCGTTGCTCATGGAGCTCTTCCATCGCCATTTCGGCAGCCACAGCGCGCAGGGCGTCGACAAATTTGCCTTCCACCAGCTCCTTCAAATGCTGGGGTTGCATGGTGCGTTGGCCAAGGGTCTGGGCCGCATTGGCAATCGAATCCGTTGTTGGCTGGACACGAACATAAAACTCAGCCTGCACGTCCACGCGCATCCGATCATGGGTGATCAGCGCTTGGTCCGCATGCCGGCGCACTTCGAGGCGAAGCGTATTCATATTTACAGGGATCACCTCATGGAGGACCGGCAGGACAATCGCGCCGCCGTTCACGATTACTTTTTGCCCACCAAATCCCGTTCGAACGAAGGAGATTTCCTTCGATGATCGACGGTAAAGCCGCGCGAAAATCATCATGATCGTAAAGAATGCGATCAGTATAATGACCGCAATCGTGCCGTAAAATATGAATTGTTCTCCCATAGTCATTCACCCTTCTGCTTCATATACTTTGTTTAGTGACTTTCCAGCGCGCTCGATGTGTTGGCGATGCCACGGAAAATAGCTCCGTTCTTTTCGACCAAGATGATATCGTCGCCCTGTTGAAATACGGTCCCCTCATCGTCTGGCTCTACCAGCACGTAGTGCACCGTACCCGCGAAATCCTTCAATTTCGCTTCCGCTGGAGCTCCAATTTTTGCTTCTCCGCGTATTACTTTGGCAATCTGACCGATAAAGCTGTCCCGTGAGACGGCGTCGGTCTCTTCTTTGGGCATCACTTTCGCGATGCCGAGGCCAAGATGGCGTGTCGCCGGCAATGCAAATGCAAAGGCCCCAATGGCTGCCAGGCCGCCATGGAGATAAAACCCGGTTGCACCCCTGAAAATGCTCTGCCCAATAAACCCGGCGAGCCCAAAGGCCGTTAGGAAGGAAACGATAAGCACAAGCACCGGGACTTTTCCTACGGCAAGCCAGCTCAGCACCTCGGCGAAGGCCCCGCCGCCGGATGTTCCATCGATCCCATCGAGTTCGGCGTCGATATCCGCGTCGAGGTCGAAGTCGGGCAGGGCGCTGTCGATGAGGTCAGATACGCCGAGCCCGGCGAGCATGCCGACAAGTTCGAGGGCCGCAATAAAAAGCATGAGCCCAAGCGCAATTGAAAATGGCGTCATCGCGGGGTGGAAAAAGTCGATCATGAGGGCTCCGTTGGTGTCTTCTCAGCGCCGCCCGCATTCTCCAGGGCACGATTGAGGCGGTTGAGCGCCTCGCGGCTACTGCTCGCTTCGATGCCTGCCTTCTCCTTTAGGCGCGTGATAATATCTTCCAGGTCGAGGATTTGTGTGTCCGCCAGGGCGCGATCCTCTGAAAGATCGGCAATCCGTTTTTCGACATCCAGCCGAACAGCAATGGCTTGGCGGGCGAGATCGTCATGGCCCCCATCAACTGCCTGGTCGATTTTCGGACTCAGGCCTTTGAGCGTCGTTTGGGCAAGATTGAGCTCTTTTTCCAAGCGATGGCGGTGGGCGATCATCTGCCCAAGCTCGCTGCGAACAAGGCTGATCGCGTCGTTAAG
>JBCBAO010000220.1:0-4556 GCA_038532405.1 Pseudomonadota bacterium
CAACCTCGTTGATGAGCGCAACGGCTTTACGATCCAGCCGGTAGGCATGGAGCTGGCGGAGGGGATAATCGTCAAGATCCATATGCAACTTGGCCAATGCGCGCCACGCCCCACCGACCATGAAAAACCGCCCACCAATTCCGGGCAGCACATCGGACTGCTTCAGGCGTTTTCGCACCCGCTGACGAAGGCTCGGCATATCCAGATCCATCGGATCACCTGGCATGATGGCAAGGGGCCCCAGCATGTGGGTTTCCCCCTTCTCTACCCAGCCATCGTGGAGCTTTGCCAATTCGAGGCTGGAGCCACCAAGATCTCCGATAAGGCCGGTGGGCGCGTGGAACCCAGCGGCAACGCCAAGGGCGGACAGGCGCGCTTCCTCCGCGCCGGAAATGGCCTCCATGGGCAGACCGAGGGTCTCGGCAATTTCGGCGAGAAAGGCAGCGCCGTCTGAAGCCTCTCGAACGGCGGCCGTAGCAACGCCGCGAACGCGGGCCGGTTTTACGGCAAGGCCATCAAGAACGGCCTTAAACCGCGCAAGGGCCTTGGCTGCCGTTGCACGGCCGGTCGTCGACAAGTGTCCAGTCTCGGCGAGCCCCTCGCCGAGCCCTGCCATAACCTTTTCATTGTAATGTGGCAGCAAAGCCCGCCCATAAACATCGTAGATAACGAGCCGCACGGAGTTCGACCCGATATCGATAACCCCATGCCAATGGGCTGAACCGGGTGCGGGGCTCATTTCGAGATGGCCTTAGCGGGGTTTAAACGGGGTGGCACACTGAGCTCAGGGGCGCTTCCCCGGCCCGACAGGCTCGCATTCTCCATAAAGTATTGGTGGGCATCGAACGGGGTCTTGTCGTCTGTTAGAGAGATACGCGTATAGGTTCCATCGGACCCAAGATCCCAGGACTGTACATTATCATTCAGATTTGCGACCATGATCTGGTTCAAAACCTGCAGATGAACCGTCGGGTTTTCAATCGGGACCATTGCCTCAACGCGGCGCTTCAAATTGCGGGGCATCCAGTCGGCCGAGGACATATAGACTTTCGCCTTCTGGGACGGCAGTTCTTCGCCGTTGGCAAACACCATAATTCGCGAATGCTCCAGGAACCGGCCGACGATGCTTTTGACCTCAATCGTCTCCGACAATCCTTTTATGCCGGGACGAAGACAACAAATGCCGCGAAGCACAAGCTGAATGGGCACACCGGCCTGGCTTGCACGATAGAGCGCATCAATAAGCTCTGGATCGACGAGGGAGTTCATTTTCGCCCAAATTCCGGAAGGTGCGCCAGCACGTGCTTTCTCAGCTTCCAAATCGATGAGCTCGGTCAAACGCGTCGCCATGGTCACCGGCGACATAATGAGTTTTTCCATGCCAGGGTCGACGGCGGGGGGTTCGGTATAAGCGGTAATGTAATTGAACAGTCGCCCGGCATCCCGACCGAGCGCGGGATCTGCGGTAAACAGGGATAGATCGGTATAAATCTTTGCGGTGATCGGATGATAATTCCCTGTGCCGAAGTGCGTATAGGTGCGCAGCTGCCCCTCTTCGCGGCGAACAACCAGACTGACTTTGGCATGGGTCTTATAGTCGATAAAACCATAGACAACCTGGACGCCGGCGCGTTCAAGGTCCCGCGCCAAGCGCAAATTCGCTTCCTCATCGAACCTTGCTTTGATCTCGACAAGGGCAGTCACCGTTTTGCCAGCCTCGGCAGCTTCGATCAAAGCCGCAACGATGGGTGAATTGGCGCTCGTTCGATAAAGTGTCTGTTTAATCGCGACAACATCCGGATCGACCATTGCTTGGCGCAGAAATTCAACGACCACGTCAAAGGACTCATAGGGATGGTGGACCAGGATGTCCTTTTTCCGAATGGCGGCAAAACAATCGCCATTATGTTCCCGAATGCGTTCCGGATAGCGCGGTTCAAAGGCCGGAAACTGGAGCTTTGAATATTCAGGTGTGATCAGCTCACTGAGTTGCGCCAGGCCGATCAGACCATCAATCAGCACAATGTCGTTGGGTTCCGCTTCAATCTCATGCTGGATAAATTGCCGTAGATCTTCAGGACCATCGGTTGTCATCTTAATTCGAACGATACGGCCGCGCCTCCGCTGTCTTAGAAGAATTTCGAACTCACGGATCAAATCCTCCGCTTCGTCATCAATCTCGATATCGGAGTCGCGTATCACCCTGAACAAACACCGGCCCTGTTCCGCATAGCCCGGGAAAAGGCGATCAACAAAAAGCGGGATCACCTGCTCCAAAGCGATGTATCGCTGGGTTTGGCCATCGCGGTCGGGCAATCTCAAAAAGCGGTCGGCAAAGGCCGGTATCGGGACGATGCCTGTCATTGTTTCGCCGTCAGTTTCCGACTTCAGGGCCATGGCAAGGGCAAAGCCGCGGTTCGGCATGAATGGAAACGGGTGGGCCGGATCGACCGCAAGGGGGGTCAGGATTGGGAACACCTTATTCAAAAACTGTGTGGTCAGCCACGTGATGTCGGTTTTGCGCAGTTTTCCGGGGTCGATGATTTTAACACCGGCCTGGCCGAGGGCTTTTCGCAGCTCTTTCCACCGCACCTGTTGCTCCTGCATCAGGTCGCCGGCGACCTTTTCAATTCTGCGCACCTGCTCCGACGCGGTGAGGCCATCTTGGCTGAGGCGCTTGATACCCGCGCGCTCCTGTTCGCGAAGGCCGGCATACCGCACCATGTAAAACTCATCGAGATTGTTGGCGGAGATCGACAGGAAACGCAGGCGCTCCATGACTGGGTGAGAGGGATTGGCCGCCTCTTCCAAGACACGGGCGTTAAAATTCAGCCATGAGAGTTCTCGGTTGAAAAAGCGTTCCGGTGATTGGCTAAGGGGGTGTGGCGCGGCCATATCGCTGATATCCCTGGTTTAATCCGGCAGATCGCCATCACATGAATTAGCGTCCGCTGCCTCTTCAAGCACAGACCTCGCCAAATGGATACTCGGGGGCCGCCCGGATTCGCTCACGGCAAAATCGAGGCGCTGAACATAATCTTCGATGGCCTCGTAGGAGCGTTCCAGCCGAACCGCAATATAGTCGGTCTCTTCCTTACTGAGCTTCAAGTACCGCCGGCGGCAAGCCGCTTTCAGGCGTTTACGCACCATTTCATCGTCGGGGGGACCGATGGTTGCGGTCGGCAGCGCGCGCAGGCGGGATGCCAAGTCAGCTGAGGTCACATCCCAAGCCGCCGGTGCATTGCGCGCTGTCATCAACAGTCTGCCCTGGCGTTGATAGATCGTATTTAATGCCGTGAGCAGATTGTCTTCATTTGTAATGGCCTCGGCCAGATCGATTGCGCAGCGACCAGATGCAATTTGCTCGACACCCGATGCCGTAAGCAAATCAAAGGTTTCAGCATCGATGAGGTGGGCGACGGCGGCCTCGGACCAAAGCTTGATCAACACACCAAGTCCACTGGCCGGTGGCCCAACGAGGCAGAGGGCTGTGCCCTGCCAATCCTCCCACCGCTGAATGATTTCGACAGCTCCCGCGTTTGACGGTGAGATCACGATGTCAGCAAAGGATGCCGCAGGCATTGGAAACTCAAGGCGGAGTTGGTCTGGCCGCCGGCGTTTGGTCACTGGACCCCCGAAACCGCTGAGGTCAGGATCCAGCCTTCGGGCTCTGCGTCGAGGGCAATTCCGCGCTGGCGAAGGTCCACTGCCAGACGTTCGATTTCGCCGGCAAACGCAAACTTCACAACGGCACCGTCCGATGAGATCGCCTGGATTTGAAAATCAGACACCAGGGGTGAGCGGGCAAGCGCACTGCGCAGTGAGTTCCACTCGGGCAGCGAGGTATAGAGAACCGTTGCCTCGGAGAGTGTCCGCACACCGGAGCGGATGACCGACCGGCGCTTCCATGTTTCATCGAGGAGCGCCGAAGCGGCGACCACGGCGTCCTCCAAGGTCGCGACCCGCCGTGTTGTGCCGACGGGGGTTTCACCGCTCGCCGTGAGGATTGAGACCGTTACGGCATAGGCTCCTTCTGCTCCACTCAAGGCCGCCAGCACACCGCGCCTGGCTCGCGCCGCGCCGACCTCGCCCTGGATCTCCTCCCAGGTGACACCGCGCTGATAGGGCAGTTGTGCGGTTACGTAGGGCGCGAGCAAGCCGGCATTGCGTTCTCCCCAGGCAAGTTGCCAATCGCCGATCAAACGCTCGCGGGAGAGCGGCACCAGGAGGCCCAGGGGGGCCTGGGTATCAACATAGGGCACACCGCGTTCGCTTAGAAAAGCTCGCACGTTTTGTGGATTTAGCACCACGGAAAGTGTCGCTATGTAGCGCCCGCCGCCGCGCGTTTCTTCTTCGACGTCAACTGCAGCTGCGAGCTGTTGTGCGGCGAGCGCATCGATTGGGACACCGCCTGCATTGGCACGATCTTCCGGCAGGGTGATTCGCTCAATCATTCGGCGCGCACCGACCTGGCGAGCGACCGCAAAAGCGTTCTGCTGAGCTTCAATAACGCTTGGCGCTGTCTCGTCGACCGCAATTCCCTTCACGGTATAAAG
>JBCBAO010000221.1:0-4538 GCA_038532405.1 Pseudomonadota bacterium
ATGCTGGCCCTGGCCCTTTGTGGCCGTCTCGCGCATGGCGCGCGCCTGATCAGGGAGAAGCGCTGACATAGCCGTAATCGTTAGCCTGAGGGCCTTTCCGCAAGGTTAAGAGATGTCTACACAAACGCGGCTTTAGCGGCCTAGCGCGGTTCGAATTGGGGTGGCGGCGGATCAATTCCCTTGCTAAGCGCCGTGCCGCGTCCGATACCACCGGTATCCAAGGCGCTAACACAATCACGCGCACCCGTAGCTCAGCTGGATAGAGCGCTGCCCTCCGAAGGCAGAGGCCAGAGGTTCGAATCCTCTCGGGTGCGCCAATCTTTTCAAAGACATAGCGCCCATTCGCATCTGCTTGCGACGCTGTATATCTGTGATATGGCACAGAAACCTACCAAAATTGGTGTCTTCAACTTCCTTTCAGCAACCCGGTTCGTTCTGAGATTCGGTTCGCCGTCTTGCGCGGCTCCGAAAACAAGATCGCCGCTCCGACTGCCATCGGTGCGGCGATTTCATGAGCACCTGAAAGGAGATACACCATGCTCCATACCAAGAAAATATCATCCACCAACGAGCTAAACAAGCTTTCGCTCACCCTTCAAGACCTATCTGACCATGCATGTTGGGTAGCATACCGAGAAGAAGTCCGTTCCGGCCAAAGTGGGTTATCCAAGGTTCCATACAGCCCCGTTACAGGTCGAATGGCAAAAGCAAACACCCCTTCGACTTGGGGTAGTCGGCACGCCGCCGAAACTCTTTGTGAGCGCCTCGCAGACGGCCGAAAGTCGGGCATTGGGATCAACTTCACACGCCTCGCTAGCGATGAAGGCTTGCGCCTTGGCGGCGTCGACCTGGATGGATGCCTCAACCCGGAAAATGGTGATCTCGCACCCTGGGCTACCGAGGTCATTGCGAGACTGGGAAGCTACGCGGAAATCTCACCCAGCGGGACTGGCGTTCACATTCTCTTCGTATGCCTAGAAGAGGTTTGGCGAAGACTTCGCGATACCTTGAAGATGTCGGAGGCAGGTAACGCCTCTTTCAGTCGAGGGAAGCATGTCGAGATAGGAGTCTTCTTCAGTAAAAAGTATTTCACCGTGACCGAAGATCGCTGGGTGATGAGACCAGGCTGAATCTTGTCGGTTTCGACGATCTTAAATGGCTCATCCAAGTCCATGGCCCTGCGTTCAAGCGCGGCGAGACAATCAATACACAGACTGACATTGACCAATCGGGCTCCGGGTTCGGCTGGCGTTTTGCCCTAGACCGCTATCGTGAGGGCAAATCGGTTGATGAAGTCGCTGACGAGTTTGCCGAAGACGGCGGGGAAGCAGGCGCTTGGTGGGCACGCGTCGATGAACGTCAAAGACGACGAGCCTTGGAGCGTACTGGCGGACAGGTTGAACAAGAGACGGCCGAGATCGTCGAACTGTTGCCATATCTGCACCCGCAAACAGGCGATGAGATTCTGGACCCAGATCAGGAAGCAGCATTCCTCCTCGGCGAAGCGGAACTTGGTGAAGTCGCCAAGGATTTCGACTTCGAACTGGACGAGGACGGCGTAATCCGTGCATTCACCCTCGCTCACAAGGATGAACTGCGGTTTGATCATTCGGCAGGTTGCTGGTTTCGCTTCGACGGCAACTCATGGCGGCGTGAAGAAACCAAGCTGGCGCATCACTATGCTCGCTCTCTCGCGACGGCGATGGCCGAGGATGATCCGAAGGCCAAGGCACTCCGAACAGTTCACGTGTGGGAAGCAATCGAACGAGGCGCGCGGACGGAACGAGAGTTCGTGGCCACGGCTGACGACTGGAACCGCGATCCATGGCTTCTCGGCACGCCCAGTGGGACCGTGGACCTTCGAACCGGCGAACTTCGATCCGGAGCACCCGAAGATCGTATCAGCCGCTTGACGGCCGCCGCGCCCGTGCCCCTCGAACGGTTCGACTCGGCGCTGCACTGCCCCCGATGGCTCGCGTTCCTGGACGAAGCCCTGGACGCCGACGCCGACGCCATCCGCTTCCTTCGCATGTGGGGAGGCTATTCCCTGACGGGCGTGATCAAGGAGCACACCTTGGTCTTCGTCTACGGGCGCTGGGGCTCCGGAAAATCCACCGCCGTCAACACCATGGCAGACATCCTGGGTGAGTACTCGATCACCGTGGATACATCGACCCTGACGGCTCAGAAGCATGAAGCTCATAAGCAGGAAATCGCTCGCCTGGATGGCGCGCGCTTCGCCTGGGCGTCTGAGACGGAGAAGGGGCGAGCTTGGGCAGAAAACCGTATCAAGTCGCTTACAGGAGGCGACAAGATCACAGCGAACTTCATGCGCCAGAACTCCTTTGAATTTACGCCACAACTGAAGCTGACCATCGTCGGCAATAACGCCCCTTCTCTGACGAACGTCGATGAGGCGATCAAAAGGCGATTCATCATCCTGCCCTTCGATAGTATCCCCAGATCGAAAGACCCGAACTTGCCAGATAAACTTCGCGCCGAATGGTCCGGGATTCTGTCATGGATGATCGAAGGGTGTCTGGATTGGCGGGAGAACGGGCTGATCCGTCCGGAAGTCGCAGAACGAGCCACCAAAGCATACTTCGATGAGCAAGATGTCTTCGCTCAATGGATCGAAGATTGCTGCGAAGTGGGTTCCTTGATGGCCGATAACATGACGAACCTATGGGAGTCTTGGAGAGTATACGCCCAGGATAATGGTGAGCACCCTGGGACCCGAACGCGATCCTTCCCGGAGTCGCTTACCCAGCGAGGCTTTGAGGCCATCAAAGACACGATGGGTATTCGAGGGCGAGGCTACAGGGGACTCCGTGTGGTTCTCGATGGCTTTGTTGACGAGACCGATCTTCTCTGAAAGGAGGTTCACTAAAACGGTGCGACGGGTGCGACAGGTCCTCCGGTCTATCGCGTATATACGAGCTACCTTAAGGCCAAAGAGTGCCTAGGCAGGTTATCGGAACACCCGTCGCACCTATCGCCATCAATGCATCGGGGGATCCGTGAGGGGGGAAATCTGTCACCACCTACAACCCGGAACGCCTCCATGCACCACGGCCCGACAGAACCCCAGGACGTCCGTCAGAGGTGAATTCTATCTGCTCGTACACCCATAGGAATATCTAGGCACGAAGGTCCAACTAAATACAAACCGCTTTGACAAAGTTCTCGGCGCCTTCATTATAGTCAGGTGGTAAATATGAGGCCCGACATTCAACAAATCTCTTCAACACTAGTTTTTGCTGTGCAGAAAATATGCATCTCAATTGTTCTGTGATCTTGACCGAATAATACCGATCTTCGGGCTCCAAAAACTCTAGATCTAGATCTGCCCAACAATCAAAGAAAATGTTGAGACTCTCCGGGCCGGAAAACCTGTGATTTATGCTGGAATGGAGGGCAAAGCCCAAGAAGTATGGAATAAACGGACCTGGAATGAACGAAAAAAGTAGATTTTCATAGTCAAAGTACTCATAGTCCAATTCATCCCAAGACTTCCCCCATAGTGGATCAGTAACTTCTTCTGTTTCCGTACCGGGACAGATCAAAGGTGCTTCGTTGGGCATGCTGTCATTAAAAGCGGCAAAAACCTCTTTACTGATTTCATTAAGTTGCGAAATATTCATCGGCTAATTTCCCGCATACATATTGCATATGCTCGACAGGCGACAAATCTAGCCCTATTTTCACCGTCCTGTCTAGTCGGATGAGGAGGGCAAACTCGTTCGCGTTGTTTTCTTGCGTTGCAAAGTTCACCCCAAGCAGAAACTTTTGTGAACAAAACAGAAATGTCTTCGCCGCGTCTACAACGTCTCAATTTGTTTGTGGATGTCTTGGCCTGCCTGACCCGTTCCGGTTCCGTCGCAAACTTTTGAGCCAGCGAGAAAGACTTGGCTAGGACAGTGATTTACCCTGCCAGCCCTGCAAAGATGGTAAATGGGCAACCATCCCCGAGCTGCCCTTTGCGGATCATGTTGGCGACTTCGACCCCATCGAGGGTTGCTTGAGCTGAGGCGAATGCGCCAAATCCCATCATTGGCTGGACCTTTCGTTTGATGAACCGGTGGTCCTGTTCAACGATGTTGTTGAGGTACTTCGACTGCATCACCGTCACCCAGTTGGCCGCGTTGGCGTCCCACAGCGCCTGGTTCAGGCTTTCGAAAGCCGCGATGTTTGCACCGCTTTTGTCGATCGCACACTTCTCCGGAAGCCCACCATTCGAGCGGATCGCCTTAACAAGGAAGAGTTGGGCAGCTGGCAGATCGCGGCACTCGGACAACATGAAATCAATGGTTTGGCCATGTTTGTCCACGGCCCGATACAGATAGTGCCACGCGCCCTTGACCTTGATGTAGGTCTCATCCAACCGCCACGAGGACGATATCGACGCCCGGCGCTTGAGGGCGGTTTTTGCGACCAGCGGCGCATACTTCACGACCCAACGGTTCAGCGTGGCGTGGTCGACCTTCACACCGCGCTCCGCCAGGATCTCCTCCAGATCGCGGTAGGAGACGCCGTAG